>ONSK01000098.1 GCA_900320455.1 uncultured Erysipelotrichaceae bacterium
TATTTGACAAGCTCGACCATCGGCAGATAGAAGTTGTCGATATATCTCATGTTGTTGAAACTGGATGTCTTCTTCTGACCGAAGCTTACGGCATAGTTATAGAATTCTTCGACTGTCATGCCGGCATATGCTTTCGCGAAGTTGCGGGCAAGTGTTTCATCCGCGACATAGCCCGGCTTGATTGCCG
This sequence comes from uncultured Erysipelotrichaceae bacterium, assembly GCA_900320455.1. Lineage (GTDB taxonomy): Bacteria > Bacillota_I > Bacilli_A > Erysipelotrichales > Erysipelotrichaceae > Bulleidia. Next base: position 188 of record ONSK01000098.1, read on the forward strand.
CAGCCACTTCCTTTAGCTCATCGGAGACCTTGTCCGGATGATCGTGCAGACAGTATTCAATGAACATCATTGTGTCGTAGTACGTGTAATATGTCTCACATGCCAGTGTGCCGTCCATATCGAATACCGCGATACGGTCTTCGACAGGAATGAAATCCGCACCCTTTTCATCAGTTACCGCAGTAACATAATCAATCAGTTTCTGCTTTGCGGCAGATCCTTCTGTCCACAGTGTCAGAGGTTCAGCGATGACCTCATCCGATTTATCCGGCACTACAGGTGCTGCGCCTCTTCCTGAGGTGAATACAACACCGATCACCAGTAAGGCAATCAGTTCAATAATTGCCAGACAACGCCAGAAATTCAGTTGTTTTTTTGTGTTTTCCATATCTTTCTCTCATTCTTTCCCTTAAACATCCATATCATTATTCCACCCCTTTTCAAAACTGCAAGCATATTCTTGAACGTAAGCCTTTACATTCCGCAGATTTGAAAATGAAGGTGAATACAGCTGATATTTTTTACTCTCCTTTTGCGTAGAAATCTTCCAGGATCATGGAAGGATCCACATAGTCATACACACGGATATCCTTTCCTTCAGGATTCTGTGTATATGTCATATCATCATTGACCAGCGGTGCTTTTTCCGTATGGAAATTGCCGCGCCATTCTGTTGTCAGAAGAACACCGGCTGTCGGTGAATCGCCGAGCGGCCAGTTTTCTCCGTGTCTCAGTGATACCGGTTCATCATTGTTCAGGCTGTATTCCTCAATCTGATCATACAGGTATCTTCCGAATCTGCCCCAGGGACGAACACGGCATGCCAGCTGGGCAATGTTGATTCCATTCCTGAAGATTTTCCCGTTTCATGAGTATTCTCCTTTGCCATCTGTATTATACAACCGTGATCCAGTGCTGAACCGCACAGGAAAAGCAGAGATCAGTGATCTCCACTTTGGCAGTGTGGATCATTTTTGGGAGCCGTACCAGCCGATGCCTTCCTCTTTCCAGCCAAGCTTTACGAGCGCGTCGTTTTCTTTCTTGTTGGCTGTGTAGTTGTGGTTGCAGGAATATGCATTGGGGTTGTACTGCCTGTATAAAGGAACTGTCTTCTTCTCGTCGGAATACCAGCCGATGCCTTCATCAGTCCATCCGGCTTTGACAAGCGCATCCCTTTCACTGCTGTTTGTTGTGTAGTGATGTTCGCCGCCGAATTTGTTATACAGTCTGTAAACAGGTGCGTGGCTGTATTCAGGAGCGTGCCAGCCGACACCTTCATAGATCCAGCCGACTTCCACCAGGACGTTCTTCTCTACTTCTTTTGCCGTATAGAAGTGTTCTCCGGAATTCGGATTGTATACTCTGTACATTTCAATGATCTGAATGACTCTCTTCGGAACAACGACTGTTTTGGACTGTGTGCTGAATGCCTTGTTCCTGAAGGCTGCCGTATAGGTCGTTTCGCCTTCTTCTTCAAATGTCGCTTCCTTTATGACCTTGGCTGTTGTCTTCACGGTTTCTTTCTCGACATGTTCGGCATTGTCAGCGCAGACGCGTTCCGCTGTCACTGTCGTGTTATCCTTTGACCATGTGTAGACAGGTTCAGACCATTTGTGCTCATGCCACTTGGCGTACAGCGTCAGGTTCTCTGTGACAGCGGTGCTGAAGTCATACGCTTCTGTCAGTGCACTGTCCTTGAACCAGCCTTCAAACATGAATCCTTCTTTTTCAGGATCCGCAGGAGCTTCTGCCTTCTCACCGATCGTGACTGTCTGGGCAGGAATCTCTGTTCCGCCGTCTGTCTCAAATGTCACTTTGAATGCCTGGATTACTGTCAGCTGCGCTTCTTCGATATTGCTGGAAACGTCGCTCATCTTATCCGGATACTGTTTCTCATTGAATACCTTCAGTGTGTAGTTACCGGCTTTCAGATCTGCCGGAACAGCAAATTCAGCAGTGCCCTTGCCTGCTTCAACCGATACGCTTGCGTAGTATACAGGCTTTCCTTCTTCACAGAAAATGACGGAGATATATTCACCGTCCGCTTTGACAGCGCCGCTGTAGGAGATGCTGAACTTTTCACCCTGGCGTACAAATGAATCCGCATTGAGAATTGAGAATGAACGTTCTTCATCCAGCAGTGTCAGCTTCCAGTGATTGTCCGTATTCGCTGCAATCGCCGCCGGTTCAGCGCTGTCAGGCTTTGCGCCGGAAGCGAACAGGACCTTTGAAGAATCCAGATGGAAGGCAGGCCGGAAGTACGCATTATTGTCAATCTGATAATTGCCGATTTTATAATCATAAGTATCACTTTCGACCCAGGCCGCAAACTTCCTGTCATTTGAACTTGGCGAACGCGTCCACCAGCGTCCGTAATCATCTTCATCCGCTTTGTAAGCACCGCGCTCTTCCGGAGAACTGAACAGTTCTTTTTCAACTTCTCTCTTGGAAGGCACATAGAAATAATCACCGTCAATGGAAACCGGTCCTGTATTCGAATATCCGCCTGTTTCTGTGATATATGTCGGCAGAATCGCCTTCTTTTCGACCGCGGAAGGCCAGCTGTCATACAGAGCAATACATCTCTTCTGCAGATCGCTGCCGATATAGGCATTGTTCTTGGAAAAATCCGCATTGAATTTCATAATACCTTCAAAAAGACGGTCGCTCAGCATGAGAATGCTTCCGTCTTCTTCCGTCTTCATGACTCGCCAGCCGGTAAGCAGCGGTTCTGTTTCTGATTTGCCTCCGAACCAGATGACGCTGTCTCTCTGCAGTGCATCTGAACCGAAGACAAGTCCGGGTGTTTCCTCACTCCTGATGGCAGTCCCGGCAGGAAGAGCCATCAGAAAAGCAAGCAGA
>ONSK01000323.1 GCA_900320455.1 uncultured Erysipelotrichaceae bacterium
ACCCGCTACCAGCACTGCCTGAATGTAGCATGGTATACATTCCTCTGGTGCAAAAATGCCGGGCTGAACGCAAAAAGCGCCGCAAGAGGCGCCATGTGCCATGATTTCTATTTATATGACAATGACACGTTCTACCGCACCGGCATGCGTCACACCGTTGTGCACCCGCGCTATGCATTGCTGAACACAAGACTGCATTTTGAAACGGATGAGGTCATGGAGGACTGCATTCTGTATCACATGTGGCCGTCCGGTCTCGGCAAGCCGAAGACACCGGAAGGCGTGATCATCTGCCTGGCGGACAAGTACTGCGCTTCGCTTGAAATCGGAAAGAAAGCCGCGGAGAAGTGGGCAGAGCTTGAAAAACAATACAGAGAATCAAAAGGAAGGACCGGATGATGATCCTTCCTTTTCAAGTGCTCAGACAGAGCGTTTTCCGAGTTTTGCGTAGTAATCTTCACGCGGCAGCCAGTCGAGGAAATGCTCAACCTGCATATCCCAGAACCGCCACTCATGGCCAAAGCCTTCAGCTTCCTCCCAGGTGACATCAGCACCGAGCGCTTCCAGCTTTTCCGCGAATGCCTTGTCCGGCTTGTACAGGAAGTCCTCCGTTCCGCAGGAGGCATAGATCAGCGGGAAGTCCTTTCCGTCTGCCTTCAGCTTCTCAGCGATCTTTTCCAGATTCAGTTCATCCGGAACAGGTTCTCCCTGTTTCAGCGGATTGTCCGCAAGCAGGTTCGGATTGATCGTGACACCGGCAGAGAAAGCGCCGATGGCATGATATCTTTCAGGATGGGAAAGTCCGTGCATATAGGCGCCATACCCGCCCATCGAAAGACCGGCAATATAGGTGTCCTCCGGCTTGTCAGAGATGGGGAAGTAATTCAGAATGAATTCCGGCAGTTCCTCAGAGACAAAGCGGAAGAAGTCATCGCCGCCGATCTTCACATAGGATTTGTTTTCGGCAGAGATGTTGACAACGGCAATGCGCTGTTCCTCCGCATACATTTCCACATTCGTGTAGCCTGTCCACTGGGCATGGTTGTTTCCGAAGCCATGCAGAAGATAGAGAACAGGGAACTTCTCCTTCAATACGTGGCAGGGCGGATAGCCGGCCAGACCGAGTGATTCAGGACATGTGACGGAAGGAAGAACAACCGTGATATCCACGGCGCGGTTCAAAACATAGGAATAGAAATTAGTGACTGTTTTTGCCATGATATGTTCCTTTCACTTTCTGTATTCATCGTATCACAGCTGGCCTGCGTATATCAGATATTTCACCAGTTTCTCGCTATGCACGATATAGCTTCCATGCCCTTCACCGGGAATGATATGCAGCTCTGCCCCGGGGATATGTGAGGCGATAAAACGTGTTTCCCGTTCCGTGACAAGATCCTTTGAACCTGCCAGCACAAGCGTCTTTGCGGTAATTTTGCCAAGCATTTCTTCCGTGATGTGCGGCTCCGTTAACATCAGCTTCATCTTCTGATCTTTCGTGAACAGATACATCACCGAAATCATTGTTTTCAGCCATGCTTTGACACCATCCGGCGTCACATTGGCGCCGCTTGTGACAAGGGTGGTGATCCTGTCTGTTTTCATTGCCGCAAGCAGACCGATGATGCCGCCGTCAGAGAATCCGTAGAACAGAACATCCTGCAGATCGAGCTGTTCCAGGAATGCGCACATGTCATCCGCCATGTCCTGATAGTGCAGTTCTTCGGAAGCGGAGCTTTGCCCATGGCATCTTGAATCCACCGCGTAGACGGTATAGTACTCTTTGAGAAGCGCAATGCTTTCATTGAAGATCGTGTGGTCCTCGCCGTTGCCGTGAACCATGACAAGCGGTCTTCCTTCACCTGTTACTTCGTAATACAGACTGATTCCGTTAACATCAATGATCATACCCGTTTTCTCCTGCTGTATGTCCATCGTACCATGAAATACGAAGCAAATCTGCCGGAACCGTTACCTATGCAACGGATGCGTGAATCCGGGAATGCATGATCTGAAAGCGTGCTGTTATGCTTTCCCTGAAATACATGAAAAGGAGACAGGCGGAATATGAAGAAGATGATCATCGCAGCCATGGCAGCATTGATGCTTGCCGGGTGCGCATCCCCGAAGCAGGAAGAAGAGAAGACACCGGAACAGACAGAAGCTCCGGAACAGACAGGAACATATCCGGAATTCAATCTTGATACAAAGACAGTTCATCTGAACAGCGGTTTTGATATGCCGGTGCTCGGACTGGGAATGTTCTCCCTCTCACCGGGCCAGGCAGAGAATTCCACATACTGGGCACTGAAGGCAGGCTTCCGTCTGATCGATACAGCCAGAATCTACGGCAATGAGGAAGGCGTTGGAAAGGGACTGCGGAGAGCCATCGATGAAGGCATCGTGAAAAGAGAGGATGTGTTTATCACAACCAAGATGTGGACATCGGATTATGATAGCGGAGACGCGGCAGTGGAGGCGTCCTTGAGACGGCTTGGCGTCGATTACATCGATCTGATGATTCTGCATCACTCCCAGCCTTCCAATGACATCCCGGCCTATCAGGCAATGGAAAGGGCAGTGAAAGAAGGAAAGCTGCGTTCCATCGGCCTCTCCAATTACTATGAACCGGAAGACTTTGACAGAGTCGCTGAAGCCGTTGAGATCAAGCCTGCGCTCTTGCAGAATGAAACGCATCCGTATCATCAGAGCACGCTGATGAAGGAACATATCGCTAAGTACGGGACAGTTCTTGAAAGCTGGTTCCCGCTCGGCGGAAGAGGCAATACGCAGACGCTGTTCAATGATGAAACCATTTCCTCCATCTCTGAAGCGCATGGAAAAAGCTCTGCCCAGGTGATCATCCGCTGGAACCTGCAGGCAGGCAATATCTGCATTCCCGGCTCTTCCAATGAAGACCATATCAGAGAAGACTATGACGTCTTTGACTTTGAACTCTACGAAGAGGAAATGCGTCAGATGGAAGCCCTGGAGAAAGATCAGAGATTCGCTGACTATTGATCTATGCTGAGAGAGAATACAAAGAGGAATGCAGGACAATCAAGGGGGATATCCTGGAAAAGACCATGCAGTTTCTGATGGATGAATGGTGAGGAAATACTGCACCATAACAAAGCGGATGATTGGAATCCATGCATGTTTCCGATATAATAATTTTAGAAAGAAATTCTTTAAATCTCATAGAAACGGAGGAAAAAATATCATGGGATTCCCGAAAGGTTTTTTGTGGGGCGGAGCCACAGCTGCCAACCAGTATGAAGGCGGCTATATTTCCGGCGGAAAAGGACTGGCAGTAGCTGATACACTGACAGGCGGAGACGGCATTCATGGCATTCCCCGCAAATTCTCCATCATCCTGGCAGACGGCACAAAGACAACAGTAGGCGGAAGAGACGAAGTTCCTGCCGGTGCGAAAGCATTTGTTGACCCGGATGTCTATTATCCAAGCCATGAAGCAACTGACTTCTATCATCACTGGAAAGAGGATATCGCTCTGTTTGCGGAAATGAACTGCAACGTATTCCGTCTTTCCATCAACTGGACAAGAATCTTCCCGAACGGCGATGATGAAACACCGAATGAGGAAGGCCTGCAGTTCTATGACAATGTATTCGATGAGTGCAAAAAGTACGGTATCGAACCGCTGGTAACGCTCTATCATTTCGACTGCCCGCTGCATCTGGCAAACGAGTATGACGGATGGGTATCCAGACACACAGTAGACGCTTTCGAGAAATACTGCCGTACAGTCTTCACAAGATACAAGGGCAAGGTAAAGCTCTGGCTGACAATCAATGAGATCAACATCAACACCAACTTCATGATGAACGGTGTTCATGAGCACATCTCCAACAAGCAGAATGCTGAGCAGTGCAGATGGCACCTGTTCGTAGGAAGCGCTCTTGCGGTAACGATCGGACACGAAATCGATCCGGAAAACAAGATTGGTCTGATGATCGCCCATGGCGCTACATATCCGTATTCCTGCAATCCGGAAGATGTCATGTGCGAAATCACAACAGCCCATGATCAGAAGTGGTTCTATGGCGACGTTCTCTGCCGCGGCTACTATCCTGCATACAAGCTGAAGCAGCTGGAAAGAGACGGCATTGTCATCAAGAAGGAACCGGGCGATGATGAACTGCTGAAGAAGGGTGTCGTAGACTTCTATTCCTTCTCCTACTACAGCTCAGCCACATACGCTGCACATCCTGAAACAATCAAGCAGGTGGAAGGCAACCAGGTCAGAGGCCTGCAGAACCCGTACCTGACAGCTTCTGAATGGGGCTGGACAATTGACCCGCTCGGACTGAGAATCAACCTCAACCAGATTTATGACAGATACCAGCTGCCGATGATGATCGTTGAGAACGGTCTTGGCGCGATCGATAAGCGTGAAGAAGACGGTTCCGTCCATGACTCCTACAGAATCGACTATATGCGCAAGCATATCCAGGTCATGAAGGATGCCATCGAAATCGACGGTGTCGACCTGCAGGGCTACATGCCATGGGGCC
>ONSK01000175.1 GCA_900320455.1 uncultured Erysipelotrichaceae bacterium
TGCCGGAATAATACCGATGGCATACAGTTTTTTCATGATTGTCTGATTGTTTTCCATATTTGCCTCCTCATTTAGTAAACCGGTACACCAATGATATACAACGGCTTTGTCGAATTGTCAAATACATTATTATCTGATACAGTTTATATATGACATTCAGTCATTCAGGAAAGGATCTATGACGAAGAAGACATCAAATATTACCATTAACGATATCGCGAATCTTGCCGGCGTTTCCAAAGCAACTGTATCTTTCTATCTGAACGGAAGGTTTGACAAAATGTCTGCCGCGACAGCGCAGAAGATCGGAGAGATCATCCGTACAACAGGCTACCGGCCGAGCATGATTGCGCGTTCCCTGAATGACAAGCATACAAAACTCATCGGAGTCATCATCGGCGATATCACAAACTCTTTCTCCAACCGTATCGTCAAGGGAATTGATGACTGCGCGCAGGAAAAGGGATATCAGCTGATGCTGGCATCCAGCAATTACCAGGCGGAGAAGGAAATCAGCTGTATCAGCTCGATGATGCAGATGGGTGTTGACGGCTTCATTGTGCAGCCAACGATCGAATTTGATGATTTCTGGTTTGATTCCGGAATTGACAAGCCGATTGTCTTCTTTGATTCACCGACCGCTTCCAACGGTCTTTCCTGGGTCAAGACGAACAATTATGAAGCCGTATTCGAAACCGTGGGAACACTTGCGGAGAAGGGCTATGAGGAGTTTGTCATGATCACTGCCGATCCGAAAGTCCTGCGTACCCGTATGGAGAGAAACAAAGGCTTCTCAGACGCGCTGATCATGCGTGATCTTCCCAGCGAAGTGCTGATCTTCGGCACCAATACCTCATCGCAGGAAATTGAAGCTTCTCTTCAGAAGTATCTGAACAGAGACCGGAGGACATGCATCTTCGTATGCAATAACTGGCTGCTCGACAAGACGTATCTCGCGCTGCGCGAATATTATGATCTGATTCCTGATCATCTCGGTCTGATCGGATTTGATTCCCTGGAATGGAGTGAACTGGCGGTTCCTTCCATCTCCACGATCGTGCAGCCGGCATATGAGGAGGGCAAGGCGTCCGCTTCGATCCTGATCGATCTGATCGAAGGAAAACACGAAAAAGCGCCGAACCAGATTCTGAGCTGCTATACGAATTATCTGGAATCCACGAATCTGAAAAAATAATGCAGGTCAATGAGATCTGCATTTTTCTTTCCGGTATTGTTCCATTTCTTTCTTCAGATCAGCGAAGACAGCTTCTTCACCGCGCTCAGCGATATCCCGCAGAATGCTTTCCAGACGCGCTGCTGTTTTCTCATGCATATAGAAGCGGTCGTTTCTTGTCAGATAATATTCAAGCGCGCTTCTTTTCGTATAGTGATCTTTCTGATACACTTTGCAGGCGGCAACTCTGTCGCATACCATTTCCACGAGATACGGAAAGGGCATTTCCACTGCCTGCCATTTGCCGTTAATCATATCCTGGTAGTATTCCCAGTGATGTCTGTTGCGTCCCTTGTGATGCAGCCAGCCTTCGGAATAGCCGAATTTCTCCTTCTCGTACATGTAGGGAGAGCGGTCACCCTGAAAATAGCGGATGCTGACAAACAGCTCAGCCGGGGAATATTTGGAAAGATCATGGGCAAGACCCTGTCTGTACAGTCCGCATTTGAAGCAGTTCTTCATGACTTCATACCGGTGTGTATTGACTGTATGCAGGTGCAGCATCGTCTTTTTCAATAGTGATTTTTTCTTCATATCTGCTATTGTAAGACTGCCGGAGAGGAATTTCCAACATTTCTGCATTTCATCCTTTATTATGGTAAAATACACACAGGAGAGAACCATGAATCGTCACGAACTGAGAGAAAAAGCTATGATAACAGTTTATCAGTACCTTCTGGTCAGAAGGAACGTCGATGAACTGATGGAAGATGAATTCAACATGCCGGTGGATCAGATCGATCCATATTTTGTTGATATCATCAATAACACTGTTTCCCATGAAGAGGAATACGCCGGATATATCAACCATGTTCTGGAGGGCTGGTCCTATGAAAGACTCGGGTATATCGAAAAGGCAATACTTCTGAACGGCTGTTCCGAATTTGCCCTGAAACAGAACGCGGCTTCTGTCATCATCGATGAATCCGTCGAGATGGCAAAGAAATACTGCGATGAGGATACATACAAACTGATCAACAGCGTACTGGACATCATATGAGTCAGAACAGAAAAGCTGCTAAAGTCAGCGCGCTTGTACATTATCTGAAACAGAAACTGGAAGGTGACGCGATCCTTCACAACGTACTGGTGGAAGGCGAGATTTCCAATATGAGGAGACCTTATACCGGACACTGGTATTTTTCGCTGAAAGATGAGAAATCACAGATCAGCGCGGTGATGTTCGCTTCCAGCAACCGGCGTCTGAAATTCGATCCGAAAAACGGTGACAGAGTCGTTGTCAAAGGCGATGTCAGCGTATATGAGGCAGGCGGCACGATGCAGCTGATCATTTCCGATATGACGCCATACGGAACCGGTGATTTGTACCGGCAGCTGGAACTGCTGAAAGAGAAGCTGTTCAAGGAAGGATTGTTTGCGGAAGAACACAAAAAGAAGCTTCCGCTGTATCCGATGAATATCGCTCTTGTGACAGGCAACAGCACTGCCGCAAGAGAGGATGTGCTGATCACCCTGAAGAAGCGCTGGCCATGCGCAGAGGTGCATGAATATCCATGCCCCGTGCAGGGAATGGACGCGCCTCCGAA
>ONSK01000099.1 GCA_900320455.1 uncultured Erysipelotrichaceae bacterium
TCATGGTGAAACTCCCCTGAAAACATTATAAAACCAAAAAGAAAACCCGGAAAGCCATATCGGCTTCCCAGGTTTGAAGAATTATCAATCAGTATGCGGCGTACCAGCCGATACCTTCATCATTCCATCCGAGCTTGAGCAGAGCGTCATTCTCCTTCTTGTTCGGTGTGTAGTTGTGGTTGTTCGCCTTGGCGTTCGGATTGTATTCACGGTAGACAGGACGTCCGTTCTCATCTGCGCTGTTCCAGCCGATGCCTTCATCCGTCCATCCGAGTTTTACCAGGACATCCTTTTCATTCTCATCCATTGTGTAGTGATGTTCACCGCCGTATTTATTGTAGAGACGGTAGACAGGTTTGCCTTCAGCCGGCGCTTTCCAACCAAGGCCTTCGTACTGCCATCCGAGTTCAACAAGGGTATCTTTTTCATTTTTGTCTGAGGTGTAGTGATGCTCACCGGAATTCGGATTGTAGACTCTGTACATTCTGATATCACCTTTTTGGAGGATGGTGATTCTTCCCTGTCCGTGGTAATCGCCGTAATCAGCTGCCGGAATCACACCGTTCAGCATTTCTTCGTCAGTGACATAGGCAATCACGAGTTCATAGTCAACACGGATATCCTTCATGACGACTTCAAGGTCCCTGAACATATTCATGCCGTCACCTGCGTCAAAGAGCAGATATGTGCTGCCGCCGAGTGTGTATTCTTTTTCTGGATCAAGCATTTCTGTGCCAATTATGACATCACTTACGCGTCTCGGCTTGGAGTCATCAATGTGATCGAAGGATCCGTCTGCGCCTTCAACAACAGGGGAAGGAATTGATGAATCAATTACATAGGACATGCCGGATACATGCATGAAGCCGCCGTTTTCGGACGGGAGCTTTCTTGCGGCATGCTCAAGAGCATCCAGGATAACCTGCCCCTTGACTTTGACAACACCCATGTTGTTTCCGAAAGGATTGACGTCATAGATGTTCTTCAGTGTGATATCTCCCTTCGGCAGATTCTTGCGGATACCGCCGCCGTTGGCAATCGTGACATCGCACTTCAGGGTTGCTCTGTAGGCATCAGCGACAAGGTCACCGAGGTTTGTTTCCTGGCTGCGGATAATGCGCTGCTCTGTTTCCGGATGCAGAATGTAAAGATCAGTTTCACTCTTTGCAACCGGTGCTGTTTTAAACTTTTCAATCTCTTTCAGATAGTACTTCAATGTGCCTTCCTGATCTTCAGCGCCTTCCACTCTTTCAGCTTCCTTGACAGCTTCCGGATCCGCTTTGACAGCAGCCTTTGCGTCATCAAGACTGACGAGTGATGTTTTGATTTCAGGTCCGTCTTCCGTGAAGGTGATTTCCATCTTGCCGATGTTCTTCAGCTTTGTGCCGGTGGATGTTTCAATGACTTCTTTTCCATCCTTGTTCTTGAATACTTCACCAAGAGAATCCGGTCCCGGGATTTCTTCATGGGAATGACCGTCGATGTAGGCATCGATACCTGTCGTATTGGCAATGATATCAGATGTCTTCCAGCCGTCCTTGGAGCCTTCCATGCCGGTATGACCAATGGCAATCACGGTTTCCGGATTCTGCGCCTTTGCTTCATCAATGGCTGCCTGAATGGTCTCATAGAGGCTGTCTTCCATAAATGAATAGATGTATTTTCTGTTTTCATCCATGAAATATGTCGGGGTGGATTTTGTATACGTCTCAGGTGTGGCAATACCGACAAAAGCGATCTTGTGACCGTTGATTTCAAATGTCTTATATCCGTCGAACAGCAGCTTGTCTGCCTTCAGATCCTTGAAGTTCGCACAGATATACGGGAATTTAGCCATTTCTGTCAGTTCCAGGAAACGGGGAACCTTATAGTCAAATTCATGATTGCCCGGGATACCGACATCATAGCCGACTGTACCCATCGTGACGACGGAAGCTTCGCCCTTGGTCAGCTGATCAACCAGTTCTCCCTGGATCGAGTCGCCGGCATCAACGAGCAGAACATGATGTCCCTGATTTTCCAGCGCTTTTCTGTATCCGGCGAGAGTGGAATACCCCTCAATGGCGCCGTGCACGTCATTTGTGTACAGAATCGTGACATCAGGAACTGTGCCTTCCTCAGCTGTGACGGATACCGGCAGGAATGCCAGCATCATCGCAAGCGTCAGGAACAGCGAAAAGATTCTTTTCAGCATGCAATTATCCTCCTTTTCCGCTGATGATAAATGTGAAACTTTCTATTATTATTGTAGCTTCAAAAATATGTACAGTGAATGAAAAGTGTGAAAAAACAAAACTGAAAATGAACTGAAAAAGAAGAATCGCATCTGCTTGCAGGGGATACACACGTCAAATATAATTAAAATATCGGAGTAGAGAAGGAGTATTTCTATGTACAGAATCGTACGGAAAAAAGAGCTGAACCCAACTGTGACACAGATGGAAATCGAAGCCCCTCTTGTCGCAGCCAAGGCAAAACCCGGTCAGTTTATCATTCTGCGTGTTGATGAGACGGGAGAAAGAATTCCGCTGACAGTTGCCGGAACGGATCCGGCAGAAGGAACAGTCAAGATCATTTTCCAGATAGTCGGCGCCACGACTGAAAAGCTGAATCACAAAAATCAGGGTGAATTCATCCAGGATTTTGTCGGTCCTCTCGGAAGAGCAACCGAAACAGAAGGCATTCGCAGAGTATGCATCGTAGGCGGAGGCGTCGGCTGCGCGATTGCCATGCCTGTTGCCCAGGAGTTTCACAGGCTCGGCGCTGAAGTTACCAGTATCATCGGTTTCAGAAACAAAGATCTTCTCATTCTGGAGGATGAATTCAGAGAATGCTCGGATGAGCTGATTGTCATGACGGATGACGGTTCCTACGCAAGAGAGGGAAATGTCACTGTTCCTCTGAAGGAAAAGCTGGAAGCCGGCGAAACCTTCGATATGATCATTACGATCGGACCGCTGATCATGATGAAGTTCGTTGTCGAAACAGCGCGTCCGTACGGCGTGCCGGTGACAGCATCGATGAATCCGATCATGATTGACGGCACAGGCATGTGCGGCGGATGCCGTCTGACACTGCACCAGGACGGAAAGAACGTCATGAAGTTTGCCTGTGTCGACGGGCCCGACTTCAACGGCTATGAAATTGATTTTGACGAAGCCATGAGCAGAGGCAGAATGTACTTTGACTTTGAGAGAAAAGCGCATGAGGAAACATGCAATCTGTTCAGAAAGGCGCAGGGAGAATAACGATGGCACTGGAACAGAAAAAGCATGAGATGCCTGTACAGGCACCGGAAGTAAGAGCGCACAACTTCAGCGAAGTCGCGCTCGGCTATGATGAAGAGACAGCAGTCAGTGAGGCAATGAGATGCCTGAACTGCAAGAACCAGCCGTGCGTGAGCGGCTGCCCTGTCGGAATCCACATTCCCGAATTTATTACGAAAATCAAGGAAAGAGATTATGAAGGCGCCTATCAGGTGATCAGTGAGACTTCTTCTCTTCCGGCAGTGTGCGGAAGAGTCTGTCCCCAGGAATCACAGTGTGAATCCAAGTGCACGATGGGCATCAAGTTTGAACCTGTCGGCATCGGCAGACTGGAACGCTTCGCGGCGGATTACCACAATGCCAATGCAAAGGAAAAGGCAAAGAAGCCTGCTTCCAACGGCCATAAGGTGGCTGTTGTCGGTTCCGGACCTTCCGGTCTGACATGTGCCGGTGCGCTTGCCAAAAAAGGCTACAGCGTAACCGTATATGAAGCCCTCCATACCGCAGGCGGCGTGCTTGTTTACGGCATTCCCGAATTCAGACTTCCCAAGGCAATTGTCGCGAAGGAAGTTGAGACGCTGAAGGAACTGGGTGTTGATATCGAAACAAATGTTGTCATCGGCAAGACACTGACTGTGGATGAACTGTTTGATATGGGATATGAGGCAGTTTTCATCGGCAGCGGCGCCGGACTGCCGAGCTTTATGAACATTCCGGGAGAGTCGCTCAAGGGTGTCTATTCCGCGAATGAGTACCTGACAAGATCCAATCTGATGAAAGCCTACGAGGCAAATCCTGTCACACCGATCTCCAAAGGCGGCAAGGTAGCGGTTGTCGGCGGCGGCAACGTCGCGATGGACGCGGCGAGAACAGCGCTGAGACTCGGTGCGGAGAAAGTATATATCGTATACAGAAGATCCATGGATGAGCTTCCGGCAAGAAAGGAAGAAGTCGAGCACGCCATGGAAGAGGGAATCGAATTTCATCTTCTGAACAATCCTGTTGAAATCCTTGGATACAACAATCCCGATGACAGAAGAGATCCGAAGAACGGATGCGTCAGAGGCATGAGAGTCATCAAGATGGAACTCGGTGAACCGGATGAAAGGGGCAGAAGAAGACCTGTTCCGATCGAAGGAAGCGAATTCGAGCTGGAAGTCAATACCGTGATCATGGCAATCGGCACAACACCGAACCCGCTGATCAAGAATACAACGGAAGGACTTGAAATCAACAGACGCGGCGGCATCATCGTCAACGAAGACGGTCTGACAAGCAGAACAGGCGTTTATGCCGGAGGAGACGCTGTCACCGGAGCCGCAACTGTCATTTCCGCAATGGGCGCAGGCAGACTTGCCGCAAAGAGCATTGACGAGTATCTGACAAACAAAAACTGATACATGAGCATATACCGGGATTTCTCCATGAAATCCCGATATATTATTTCCGGAGGTTTACGCATGGATACAACAGACAGCAAGACATTCATCGGCTTTGCGGTTCTCGACTGCCTCTACTGGGCATATATCGGAGCTTTCCTCGGTTACATTTCCACCTATCTTCTCTCAAACGGCCTGTCTTCATCCATGCTCAGCATCGTGCTTGCGGGATTTATGGCAGCTTCCTTTGCCGGCGCGTTCTTCTGGGGAGGAATGTGCGACAAGCGGCAGACCAACAAGAAAATCTTCCTGCTGGAATTCCCCGTCAGTATCGCGCTGGCATTCATCATCTATTTCATGGCATCCAGGAATATCTGGATTTCCGCCATTCTCTATCCGGTCTTCGGCTTCTTCAATTCACCGCTCGGCTCCAACCTTGACAGCTGGATGCTGAGAAGCTTTGACAGAAGCGCTGCCGTATACGGCAGGGCAAGAGCAGTCGGCTCGATTGGCTATGCCGTGATGATGCTTGTGTGCGGCCAGCTGATCAATTATTTTGGCTACAGCGTGATCCCGGCAGCGACAGCCATCAGCGCGGCGATCGTCTTCGTCCTGGCGCTGATCATGAGGGAAAAGCCGTATGAGACAAGGAAGACTTCAGCCCAGCCGGAAAAAGCAGGATTTTCGGATCTGCTGAAAATCAGACCGTATGTCTTCATGATCGTCATTCTGTTTCTGACAGGACTTGCGATTTCACCGATCAACAACCTGAAAATCATCATTCTGGAAAGTGTCGGCGGCGACGTCTCCTCACTCGGTATGGATGCCTTTATCGGCGTTCTGTTCCAGTCGGTGTTCATCTTCATCTCCGGCCAGCTCAAGCTGATCCCGAAAGGCATCAGGCTGTTCCTGATCCCGCTGCTTGTGCTTGTGACGCTTTCCCTGACATACTTCGCCGTCGCGCCGTTTATGATCATCCTTGGAACTGTCCTCAACAACGTCTCCTACGGAATCATGCTGCCGACGATGCGCGAGATCACGGAAAGCAGTGTCAGCGGATCGCTGAAGAACCGCGCCCACGCCATGTGCGATGCCACATACGGCAGCTTCGCCGGCGTCATCGCCCTGATCTATTCCGGTTTCCTGATGGACACCTTCGGGGCAAGATCCGTCGCTCTGCTCGGCATAGCTGTGATGCTTGTACCGGTGGCGATGACCGCTGTCACGATGCTGAAAGAGATGCGCAAAGCATAAATTCAAATAGGAACTTCCGTCGCTGTAGTGTATACTTTTGACGGGAGTTTTTTGTTGAAACGAGAAAGGAAAAGCCGTGCGTACCGTACGGCAGGAAGAGTGAATGAGCAGTTCTTTTATACGGCTTGTCGCATCGCAGTGCCACAACTGCATGCGCTGTGTCAGGGCATGCCCGACAGATGCCATGACATATATCCGCAATGAACCGACGATCCAGGAGGACATCTGCATCCTCTGCGGCAGATGCTTTGTCGCCTGCCCGCATGAAGCCAAGTCCGTCCGCTCGGATCTGAAGATCATCAGAAAGTGGATCGCGGACGGCGAAGAGGTGATCATCAGCGCGGCGCCGAGCTTTGCGGCTGTCTGGCCGAAGTTCTCCTCACTGCGGAAACTGCTGATTGCCCGCGGCTTCTCAATGGTAGATGAGACCGCAAAAGGCGCAGCTCTCGTATCGCGTTCGTTCCTGAATCTGATTGAGGAAAACACGATGGACAATATCATTACGACCTGCTGCCCGGCCGTCAATACGCTGATTGAAAAGGAGTATCCGGATCTTGTGCAGTATATGGCACCGGTTGTTTCACCGCTGATTGCCCACGGCAGACTGCTGAAACAGGAACATCCCGGCGCAAAGGTTGTCTTCCTTTCACCGTGCATTGCCAAATACAAGGAAATCACGGACGCAAGATTTGCCGGCGCCGTGGATGCCTGCATCTCCATGGAAGAGGTCGTCACCTGGATCGAGAATGATCTGAAAGAGGACGAAGAGGATGACTGGAAGGACTTTGAAGGCTCGATCGCGAGAATCTATCCGACAGCCGGCGGCATCATTGAAACGCTTCCTCACAGTGACAACTACACATACTATGCAGTGGACGGCGTCCATCGCATTTATACCGCGCTTGAATCGATCCGCAAGGGTGAGCTGAAGAAGGCATTCCTGGAAGTCAATGCATGCCGCGGCGCATGCATGGGAGGACCGCTGCTGGCGCACTTTACCCACAATGAGTGGGCAGGCCAGGCAAGGATCCGCCGGAATATCAACAGCGCGAAGAAGGTGACATCCGGTGAGCTTCCGGTTGATATGAAAGCGGAGTGGAGGGCAGATCCTGTCTACCGTCCGAAGCATACGGAAGAAGAGATCCAGGAACAGATGAGAAAGCTTGGCAAGACTTCGCCGATGAAGATCCATGACTGCGGTGCCTGCGGCTATGAAACATGCCGCAAGAAGGCAATCGCGGTTCTCGAAGGAAAGGCGGATCCGAGAATCTGTCTGCCGGAGGCACTGGAACATGCGCTTTCACTGTCAGATGTCGTTCTTGACAATACGCCGAACGGCATCATGATCCTGAACGAGGATCTTACCGTCTATGAGATGAATCCGGCCGCAAGAAAGATGCTCGGTCTGGATATGGTCAACCCGACCGGACTGCCGGTGGAAGGCATCCTGCCGAATGAAGAGCTCTGGAATGTGATCCGCGGCACAAGGATGAAGACGCAGTATTTCCACTGCTATTACGAAAACTACGAGCGCCTGCTTCAGCACGCGATCGTCAAGATTCCTTCCCAGAACAGATACGTGATCATCCTGATGGACAGAACCAGTGAGACAAGGAAGGAAGAAGAACTGAACCAGATCCGCATGCATACGCTTGACGTCACCCAGCAGGTGATTGATGAACAGATGCGCGCCGTTCAGGAGATCGCTTCACTGCTCGGCGAGACGACAGCACGTTCCAAGGTTGCTCTGCGCAACCTGCAGGAAGTCATGGAAAGAGACAGCAAATGACAGACACAGTACATATTCACGCGGACTGGAAATCGCTGAATCACGTTCATGAGGAGCTGTGCGGCGACCGTGTCATGATCAGACGTGATGACAAAAGCTTTGTCATGGTGCTGGCTGACGGTCTTGGCTCCGGCGTCAAGGCGAACATTCTTTCCACGCTCACAAGCACGATCATTTCGGAAATGGTCTTCTCCGGCATGGATCTGACAGAAGCGGTGGAGACGATCACCGCGACACTGCCTGTCTGCCAGGACAGGGAGGTTGCCTACAGCACCTTCAACATCATTCAGATTTTCTATGACGGCAGGGCAGCCGTTGTCCAGTATGACAGTCCGAATGCCGTATTCATCCGAGGTTTCTCACTCTATCATCCGGAAGAGGAACATATCGAGGTATCCGGAAAACCGCTGACGATCTATCATATGAACCTGCAGCCGGATGACTACATCATCATGTTCTCAGACGGTATTCTGTATGCCGGAACCGAGATGGAACTGAACCTCGGCTGGGGACAGAAGGAAGTGGAAGAATTCCTCGCTTCCGAGATCCGTCCCGGAGATTCCCCGGGAGAAGTCGCAAGAATCCTTCTGGCGAATGTCAACGCGCTTTACGGCGGCGCACCTGGTGATGATTCCACCGTAGCCTGCGTCCACGCGATTCCGGCAAGTGAAACATATGTCATGATCGGACCGCCGAAGGACAAGGAAGCCGATCAGGAAGTCGTCCGCAAGCTGCTGAGCGCAACCGGAAAGAAGATCTGCTGCGGCGGTACGACAGCTTCCGTCGTCGGCCGTTTCATCGGCAGGGAGGCAGTCACAGACCAGGACTCCATGCGGCCTGATGTTCCGCCCAAGGCATTCATGGACGGAATTGATCTTGTGACAGAAGGACTGCTGACACTGCAGAAAGTCAGCCGCTGGCTTACAAAGGCATGCGATGACAGGGACTTCCTGGAAGAACTGCGCACATCCAGGGAACAGGATGGAGCCTCATGTCTTACCAGAGAGCTGCTTGAGGCAACTTCCGTGACATTCCTTGTCGGTCTCAGCGACAATGCGGAAAACAATTCCATCAGTTCACTGAAGGACAAGATTGCCCTGATCCGTGACATCTCATACTGTCTTCAGAAAGTTGGTGTGATCTGCCGGATCGAATGTAAATAGTAAAAAAAGATCGGGCCATCATATGATGACCCGATGTTTTTGATTATTCGTCTCCGAAGCTGATGCCGAGGAGCTTGGATTCCTTGATGATCCTTGCCTCCGGATCGATTGTCTTCAGCTTGCCTGCGACTTCTTCAAGCGGAACCTTGACCATTTCACGGTTCTTGTATCCGACCATGAAGCCGAACTGCTTTTCGAGAATCAGCTTGCCTGCCTCTGCGCCGAGA
>ONSK01000100.1 GCA_900320455.1 uncultured Erysipelotrichaceae bacterium
ACTGTTCGCTGCCTTCATCCGCCTGTACGACAAAGCGGCTGATCTCCTTTTCTCGGAAGGTTTCCATCTCCTCAAAGGATTCCTGTATGAAATCGGTGAAGATCATGGCAGCGGAAGCGGATTCTCCAAGCGGCATTCTGCCGTCTCTTTTTTCTTCCCTGAGATTCACGCTTCTGTTTTTCAGCTGCGCCTCCTCCGTCAGTTCCGCATAGGCGGAAAGCAGCTTTCTTGCGGACGCGCTCATCAGCAGCCGTCCGTGCACGATCAGGCTGAGACCTGAAACGCTGGAAACAATTTCCGTGATCTCCTCTGCTGTTAACAGCGGCGACACGCACACCGAAGCGCAGCCCTGTTCTTTCCAGAACAAAGCGTCCGGCGTATTGGTCACAAGCATCGAGGGATGATATACGATTCTGTTCATATATCCTTTTTCACGGGCATCCGCAAGGATTCCCGGATCAGAGACCCAGACAGTCTCAGCGCCGGATTCAATCACCTTTCTCACAAAAGCCTGCGCGTCTTTGATCTCATTTTCGGAAAAGAGTCTGTCAAAAAGAACGGAAAAAGGAATTCCGGTTTTCGATGCTTTGAGGATGTCACTGCGGCTCATGCCGTGCAGCACATAGGCATCCTCTCTGTCTGCCAGAAGCAGCTCATCCGCTCCGCATTCATATCGTTTCTGAAGATCTTTCAGATCTGTACATATTACACTCAGTTTTCTCATCGCATGTATTGTAGCACACAAGCATCGTGCTTGACATGGATGCCTCATATGCTATTTTAAAGATGTCCACCGGCGTTAAGTGCTGCATGATTCGGGAATCATGCGGACGAAAAGCTTTGCTTGCGGTTGGCGGACCCATTCCCATTATGTGAAATTATGTCTTTCTGACTTCACTGATGGCGAAGAAAGGAAGGCATTTATGTTTACGAGAGAGTATTGGAAATCATCCGCCCAAAAGCTCCGGCAGACAGAATATCTTGCCCTGATCGCCATGTTTATCGCGGTCAAGTGCGTTGCCGGTGCCTTCTACATCCCTGTCGGTGAAAACCTCAGGATCCTGATGACCTTCGTCTTTGTCGCTTCGGAAGCCGCGATCATCGGTCCGGTTGCCGGTGCGGTATCCGGCATGATTGCGGACATTGTCGGCTTCATGATTCATCCGAGCGGTCCCTTCTTTTTCGGCTATACGATCACGGCAATGTGCGGCAGTGTGATCTATGCCCTCTTCCTGTACAGACAGCGCATCACGATCCTGCGTCTTGCCCTGGCAAAGACGGTTGTCAACTACGGCGTCAATGTGCTGCTCGGCGCACTCTGGTCGCAGATGCTCTACGGCAAGGGGTATATCTACTATGCCGGAAAGAGCCTGGTCAAAAACACGATGATGCTGCCGGCAGAGATCATCATCCTGGTGCTTCTGTTCAACGTCATTGTGCCGATCCTGCAGAAACGCAGGCTGATCCCGAACAGCACCACCGTTCCATTGAAACTGTATTAAGCAGTCTGATCCGTCTTCCGGACGGATTTTTCATTTGGCAATAACGCAAGTCAGGTATTGGTGATATATTTGAAGCATGATACGTGAACACTATGAACAGGTAAAGTCATCCCTTCACGGCGCAGTGCTGTGTGTTGTCACAAAGCGCAGAACCGATGAGGAAGTGATGTCATATTATGAAGAAGGCGAGAGGATCTTTGCCGAAAACCGGGCACAGGATCTGATCAGACGTGCATCCGCGCTGCCGGACGATATTTCCTGGCAGTTTATCGGACACCTGCAGAAAAACAAGGTCAGAAGCATTCTTCCTGTTGTTTCCTGCATCCAGTCACTTGATTCCATTGCCCTTGCAGAGATCATCGAAAAAGAAGCTGCCCGTATCAATAAGACAGTTGATGTGCTGGCGGAATTCCATCTGGCATCTGAAGACGAAAACAAGACAGGTCTGAATCCTGATGAGGCATTTGCCTTCTTTGATGAAGTCATGAAGCTTGAACATCTGAATCTCTGCGGCATCATGGCAATGGGTCCCCATACAGATGATGAACAGCGTGTCAGAGACGTATTCCTGCAGGGAAAGAAACTGTTCGATGCACTGCAGGAAAGATACGGAAAAGACAGAATCACCACCCTCTCCATGGGAATGAGCTCTGATTACAAAACAGCGCTTTCCTGCGGAAGCACAATGGTCAGGATCGGAACATATCTGTTCGAGTAAGGTAATCTATGAAATTCACAAAGAATAAGGCGGATACCGCTCCCCTGCGTGATCCGGTATATATCGCTTCTGCAGGAGCTGCAGCGGATACATCAGAAGAAGCCGTCAACGCAACTGTCGGAACACTGCGTGATGAAGACGGAAATCTTGTGGCGCTGAAGACGGTATTTGACAGCTACGACGAAATCAGCCGCACAGCGAAAGCTTCTTACGCTTCCGCGATCAAAGGAAATCCCGCCTACCGCAATGCAGTCTATGAATGGGTCACACCGGAAGAAAAACCGGATCTTGCCCATACCGTGATTGCGTCCTGCGGCGGAACAGCTGCCGTATATGCCGCAGTGACTTCCCTGCTTGATGAAGGAGAAATTCTCATCATTCCGGAAACCGCATGGACGACATACCGCCTGATTGCGGAAACAAACAATCTCAGAACACTTACCTATAAAATGTTTGACGGCGAGCGCTTCACGCTGCGCTATATCAGAGAAGCTCTGTACTCCGTCATGGAACATCAGAAAAAGGCAGTGCTTGTCGTCAATGATCCCTGCCACAATCCGACCGGCTATTCGATGTCATATGAAGAATGGGAGGAACTGGTATCCCTTCTCAATGAAATATCAGCACAGGGACCGGCTGCTTTGATTGATGATATTGCCTATGCGGATTATTCTTTCGATACAGCACATGTCCACGATTATATGCGTGCCTGGAACGGAATCAGCGATAACGTGCTGATGGCTGTCGCCTTCAGCTGTTCCAAGACGCTGACTTCCTACGGCATGCGCTGCGGCGCTGCTGTTCTCTTCGCAAAGAACTCAGAAGATCTTCAGGATCTTGAAAACCTGATGGAAAAGAAAGCGCGTTCCATCTGGTCCGGCGCACCGAACGGCGTGATGGAAAACTTTGTCAGAGTCACTGGCGAATACCGGAGCGCGTATCTTGCGGAAAAGCAGACGTATATCGATCTTCTGCACAGACGCAGCAGTCTCTTCCTGCAGGAAGCGAAGGAAGCCGGACTGCATCTTTATCCCTATCGTGAAGGTTTCTTCATCACATTGCGCGAAGAAGACGCGGACAGATGCCGCAGGCTTCATGAAGCATTGATGAAAAAGCATATCTACACAGTCCTGGTCAGCGGAGGCATCCGCATCGGCATCTGCTCGGTGCCGCTTAAAAAGATCAGAGGACTTGCCGCAAAAATCAAGGAGGCAGAGGATCAGATCCTCTGAAAAGTATTATGCCCGCAGCTACCACCCATGTTGAATTCTCAAAAGACGTCTATGAAGGTCTTCCCGCCGCAATCCGTGAAAAGATCACGAATCTGCATATGTACTGGCTCGGTTCCCAGGGACCGGACGTCCTTTTCTTCTCACGCGCTTCCGTTCTGCCCGGATCTTTGAAGCGGTACGGCGGACAGATGCATGACGAAAAAGTCCTGGATGTCATTTCCTTCTTTGAGGATTATGCCAAAGATGATCCGGATCTCTACAGCTATTTCTGCGGTTATCTCTGCCACTATTCCCTGGATTCCCTGGCACATCCGCTGATCAATGCCGTTGCCCGCCATGTCCATGAAACCGAAGGCGTTCATGAAGGCGAAGCCCATGTCACAATGGAGGGCGACATTGATGTCTGGCTGCTTGCCCAAAGAGGCAAAGCTATCAAGGACTACGACGTCTACCGCTATCTGAAGACAAGTGCTGCTGACAGAAAAAAACTCGGCGCAATGTATGCGGCGATGTTCAGAAGTGTATTTGATCTGGATTTTCCGGAAAAAGACTTCGCAAGAGCCGCATGGGAAATCGCGTTCCTGACAAAAGCGATGCGTCCCCGTCCCTTTACATATGAAATTGTCGCCAAAGCGGAAGACAAAGCCGGGATGCCGCATTCCATCTCCGGCATGATGCTGAAGAGAAAGCATGATTTTACGATCATCAACATCGATAAAAAGGCATATCCCCTTGTCTTTGATACCTCACGCACCATTTCAGCTTCCTTCCCTGAGCTCTATGGCAAAGCGGTGTATCTCGCAAGACGGCTGCTTGTCTCCCATGATGACAGCGACTTTGTCCTGAACTTCAGCGGCGAGCCCTACGAAAACTGAGAAAAAAAGAATACGGACGCATTGTCCGTATTTTCAGTTGTCGGTCATTCCCCAGGATGGAATATCTTTTCCGCGTCTGATCAGAACAGTTTTCTGATAATCTGTCTGATTCAGGAAACGGAGAACATCTTCAACTTCTTCATTTGTGCATCCGATCAGGATTTTTACATCCAGCTCTTTTGCGAGGATATCCGCTGCCACTACCAGCGCTGTAATCGTGTTCCTTGAAAGGCTTCCCGCATATACAGAAACGCCATTGCCGCTGACACTGTTGGTATCTTTGACATAGCCGTAATCTGTCGGATAGATCAGATTTGCGAATACAGGATGCACATCGCCCTTTTTCCTTGTCAGACAGAATCCGCTGGAAAGAAAAAGAGTGTCAACTTTCTGCCAGAACCAGGCATTATTTTCATACTGAGCCATATCTGTAACACCTCAACCGTTTCCTATTATACGGGATGCTTTCAAGAATGTAAACAGATTCATAAACTTGAAACTTTTTTCAAAGTAAAAACATGTTCCGGTGTTCAGAACATGTCTTGTTTGAAAAACACAATTGTGGATTTCATAGAGTATAAATCCTTGTTCTGCACTCTTTCAGCATCTCCTTGATATCATAAATCCCGGTCAGATTCATGACATTGGCGACGATCATCAGACAGCCGTAGGAATCGCTCAGCGCGTTATGATGATCCAGTTCAATCTGAAGATGATCGCACATGTCATTGAGGCGGTGATGCGGCAGCTGGGGAAATACCCTTCTGCTCAGCTCGACCGTATCAAAGTATTCGAGATACGGCACTCTCCTTCCGGTATTGAGGCAGGCAGCCTTCAGACATCCCATATCAAAACGGGCATTGTGGGCTGTCACGATCGCGCCGTCAAAGATCCGCATCATATCTTTATACACCTCTTCAAAGGGAGGTGCGTCTTTTACATCGTTCGGCGTGATGCCGTGGATCTCGATATTCTTTCTGGCAAAGCGTGAGACATTCGCCTCCGGTCTGATCAGGGAATAATAGGACTCCTCCACACAGCCGTCCTCCATCACGGAAATACCGACGGAACATACGCTTGCCGGATCATAATTCGCCGTTTCAAAATCAATCGCAGCTATTTTCATAATCATTCTTTGATATGTTCATATGCCATGCGGTAGATATTCTCGATATGCTCATCCGCCATGGAATAGAATACATTCTTTCCGATCTTTCTTGATGTCACAAGCTTTGTCTTCTTCAGGGAAGCGAGCTGATGGGAAACAGCGCTGGTGCTCATTTCCAGCAGTGCCGCAAGATCTCCGACACACAGTTCACTGACAAACAGCGCGCTCATGATCTTCAGCCTTGTGCTGTCTGAAAACATCTGGAAAATCAGACTCATATCATCATAATCACGTTCTGTGATCATCCGGTTTCTGCACTTCTCAACCGCTTTTTCATCAATCAGATTCATAATGACCTCCGGATGCCCGAGACTTTCTTTTCTTTGCCCGGCGCATACTGTTCCATGACTCTTCTGATCCGCAGGCTGGAATACATTTCCTGTGATGTGCTGCTGCCGTCTGTCAGGCTCAGCACGAGAAGATCCGCGCCGCGGTGTCTTTCATAATGCCAGCTGACGATATCCTCCCAGGAGATCATCATGCACTCACTGCGGTCATGATTGTTGAACAGGACAAGATAATCCCTGTTCCAGGCCGCAAGCGTTCTGTCAGGCATCACGATAATGCAGAAAATACTGATCGCAATGATCACCAGTCCGACAGCTGTCAGATACAGCTTCAGAACAGTGGCGGCGATTCCGATAAACAGCATGATAATCAGAATCACGGTCGGTTTCAGATTGATCATATTCTGCTTCGGCATTTCCGGTAGATTTCTGACTTTCAGTTTTCTGCTCTTCATAGGAATCATTATAACACAGCATATGTCCGGATTCTCTGCTATACTGTTTGTCGGAAACGAGGATCATATGAAACCAGTAACTTTTGAAATAACACACGTATGCAGGCAGTCCGGTGCCCGCACCGGTGTTCTTCATACTCCGCACGGAGACGTGGAAACACCGATGTTCATGCCTGTCGGCACACAGGCAACCGTGAAATTCGTATCACCGGAAGAACTGTATGCCATGGGTGCAGGCGTTGTCCTTGCCAATACATACCACCTCTGGCTGAGACCCGGTGAAGATATCGTCGCCAAAGCCGGCGGCGTGCAGAAGTTCATGAACTACCATGGACCGATGCTGACAGACAGCGGCGGATTCCAGGTATTCTCACTCGCTGACATGAGAAAGATCACCGAGGAAGGCGTCACGTTCAAGAACACCCTGAACGGCGACATGCTGTTCCTTTCACCGGAAAAATCCATCCAGATCCAGAACAAGATCGGCGCTGATATCATGATGTCATTCGATGAATGCATCCCCTATCCGGCAACCCGTGAGTATGCGCATGATTCCATGCTGAGAACACTGCGCTGGGCAGAGCGCGGCAAAGCCGCCAACACAAGGCCGGATGAACAGGCGATCTTCGGTATCGTCCAGGGCGGTGATTATGAGGATCTGAGAAAATACTGCGCGGAAAAGCTGATTGAAATGGACTTCCCGGGATATGCCATCGGCGGCACATCCGTCGGCGAAGACAAGGAGACCATGGTCCGCATGGTGAAATGGTCAGCGGAAAGCCTTCCCTTTGACAAGCCCCGCTACCTGATGGGAGTCGGCGCTGTCAACGATCTGCTGGAAGCTGTCGCGCTGAATGTCGATATGTGCGACTGCGTGCTGCCGACCCGCATTGCCCGCCACGGCACCCTGATGACTTCTCAGGGCA
>ONSK01000160.1 GCA_900320455.1 uncultured Erysipelotrichaceae bacterium
AACAGTAAAGCATATCGTAGCAGTGGATATCACATTCAAAGATGTGAATGGCAATGAAATCGAACCTTTGAAACAGATCAATGTGACAATGAATGCACCGTCTGTTGAAGATACAACAGCTACAGAAGTTGTGCACATTGACAATGAAGGAAACGGAACACTGGTGGAACAGGAGGAGAGTGCAGAGGATGAAGTCATCTTCAATACAGATTCTTTCTCTGTCTATGTCATTGTTGAAAAAACTATTGAGACCAGTGTCATTACCGCAGAAGGTGAAACCTATCGGATCACAGTGACCTATGGTCCTGAAGCGTGTATTCCGGAAGGCGCCGAATTGAAAGCGGAAGAAATCAGGAATGATCAGGAAGGATATGAGGAACATGTCCTGAAAACTGCTGAAGCGATGCAGACAGAAAAAGAGTATCTGGCGGACGTCAGGCTGTTTGATATTTCAATCGTTTCTGCCGACGGAACTGTGATTGAACCTGCTTCGAATGTGCAGGTCAGGATTGAATACGAGAATAATTTTGATGCTGCGAAACAGACACTTCATGTCGTTCATTTCGCGGAAGAAGGCACAGAGATCATTGAACCGGAACAGTGCAAGGATGAAAACGGCAAGGTTGAGGCTGTTGAATTTGAGACAGATTCCTTCTCGGTATACGGTGTAATCTCACATGAGACTTCACAGGATGTGCAGAACCTTGACGGAAATAGCTATGTGCTTGTTGTCAGCAACAAGAACGGCGCTGTCATGGCAGAAGAGCATTCATCTGCCGGAAGACTTGCGTCAAAGAGTTTTACCTGGATTAACAACAGAGAAATGATGCAGGTGAACGGGTCCATTACCATGTGGACGTTTGAAGCGGTTCCTGAACGTCCCGGATGGTTTTATATATCCGATGGCCGCGGGCATTACCTGAATATGGAAGCGTCTGCATCGGATCGGGGCGGAACTGTGACGCTTGGCGAAAAGCAGCCGCTGTATGTCGCATCCAGGAACAGCGGCGAAAATGTGCAGTATCAGATCAGAACTGCTGAAACAGGCGGCGTTGCGCTGAATAACTATAATAACAACCTGAATGACGGCTTCGGCGCATGGGTGAGCGGAAACGGCGCCAATGAATGGTTTGCGGCATATGAAGAAGAATACCTTGGTGAAATCAGAGTTGAATTTGATAGAAACAACGGAAATGGAAACCCGCCGGATCCTGTATACGGCATCAGCGGAAACAGCATCACGCTTCCTGACTATACGGGAACACGGAACGGTTATACATTCATCGGCTGGTCAACCGGAAGAAACCTGGCAAATAATACCTATTATCCGCTGTATCCGGCCGGCAGTGAGTATGTCATTCCTGAAAGCAATACGACTCTTTATGCGGTATGGGCAAACAACACACCGCCGAACGGAACGTTCTTTATCAGACTGGATGGCAAGATTCCCTACGAACCGGATCAGTATGAACCTTCTGCTTATACGCAGGGAATAACAATCACCGGTGCAATCAGGGAACAGTACTGGATTTCTGATAATGATACAACAAAGCCGAATAACGGCCTGTACATTGAAAACAATGTGACAGAATCCCTGAACCAGCTGCCTAATGTCAATCAGCTTGTCAATAATATCAATAGAAATTCCAACAGACTCGGTTTCCAGGTTGAAAACCGGAATGGTGAGATCGTTGTCACGAATATTACAAGCACTTCCACCAACAACAGCAATTACCATGTCAGTGTCGGAGATCATCTGTACATTCACTGGTATGTGCAGAAATATGCCGGCGGATGGCATGTGGACGGTGTACTGCTTGTCAAAGACAGAGTCAATATTGCCTATGACGGCAATGTGACTGACGGAAGCGCGAAGAATCTTCCGATGGGTTATCAGGAGAACAGAGGCACGGATGTCATCATCGGTGCCAACGGTTCAAAGAATGGACCTGTCAGGACACCGACGCGTCCCGGATACATCTTCCTTGGCTGGAATACAATGCCTGATGGATCCGGTGACAGCTATAGCAACAATGATCACTACACATTGAATGAGGATACGGTTCTCTACGCCCAGTGGTCCAAAGGAAAGAACTACATGACTGTCTCCAAAACCAATGAAGACGACCAGGTTCTGGCGGGAGCGCAGTTCATTCTGGAAGAAAAGACATCCACCGGCTACGTGGAAAAGGCAAACCGTACGACCAACCAGTCAGGTATCTTTACCTATGACCAGATGGAAAATGATACCCTGTACCGCATGACGGAAATCTATGCTCCGAACGGCTATGAGGTACGCAATGCCTTCTATTTCAAGGTATCCACAGATAATCCGGATTCAACAGAACTGAAGCTTCATGTCTGTGATGAAGAAGGAAACTATATACAGGAGCCGAACTGGCTGACGATCCAGTATTCGCCTGCAGATGATCCGGGCAGCAGCGGTGTTGCCAGGATCCAGTTCATCATTGAGGATAAGAGGATCCAGCGAAGCATCCGGTTTGTTAAGGTCAATGAAGACGGTGACCCTCTTCCCGGTGCGGAATACACCCTGCTGGATCAGAACGGAAATCCTGTCAGTGATGTCATCAAGGCATCCGGATCTGACGAAGAAGGTATTTTCTCAGTGGATGGGGCAACGCTTCCATACGGCACGTATACACTGCATGAAGACAGAGCGCCGGCAACCTACAGCCTTGGTGAAGACGTACAGTTTACACTGAACGATTATGTCAGTGAACAGAACCATGGTCTCAGAATAACTGCAGGGGATGCCGCAGCTTCCTGTGCGGTGACGGAAGAGACAGTGGAAGGGCTGACGATAACGACTTATGCCTATACTGTTACAGTCACCGATACAAAGCACCCGCATATTCTTGTCAAAAAAGAAATACAGGCTGATGAAACAATCAATCTTTCAGATATCAATACAACGATCTATTATGCCCTGACCAGAAAAGGTGAACATGACTATGTCCAAAAAGACGGATCGATCTGGATTGAATCCATGGAAATCAAAAACGGTGTTCCTGATCCGCAGACTGTCATTTTCGAAGATGTTGATTACGGCGAGTATGATGTCTGGGAAATGGCATTGATCGACGGAGAATATACAAGAATGTACGGCGGTCTTGTGGTTGGAAATGACATCCAGCTGGATCGTGTCAGTGCGCAGTCCGCAGACGGCGGAAACAATGCCGTCCTGAGCGAGAGCGATATTGAAGCGGAGGTTGATTTCACCAATATGTACGGAAGGATCCGTGAATCAACGGAATTCCTTGCCAATAAGAGATGGGCTGACAGGGCAGGCAATATCATTGATCCGCCGGAAGGCGCATTGGTGGAATTCACAGTTTACAGCGAGAAGGAAGACGGCAGTCTGGAAAAAGTGCGTTCCATTGAACTGGATGGCACAGCGGATCCAGACGGTGAAACTGAAGCGTGGAAAGCTGACTTCAAATATCTTCCTCTGAAAGATGAAAACGGAAGAGACTGCGTATATAAAGTCAAGGAAACATCATTCACAGAAAACTTCTATCCGAATAACTATCCAGACGAGTATTATGTCACAACCAGCGGCGGTACAATTACCAACAGAAAGCTGCTCACAGATATCGAACTGCATAAAACACTGGAAGTCTATCCGGCAGATGATGCGGCTGTGCAGGCAGCACTGAGTCAGCTCAGCTTTATTCTGGCAGATGACAAGGGACATACATACAGCTATACGCTGGCTGACTTCACAAAGAGTGATATAGACAGTACTGACTACGTTTTGTATCTGGAGGATATGCCTCTTGGCAGCTACACCTTCACGGAAGAAGGCCAGGAATCACTGCTGGACGGATATGAACTTGTCTATTCTGTTTCATCTTCTCAGGCATCAGCTGAGACCGGCGGTACAGAACAGCCAGTTCTCAGCACATTGAAGCTTGAGAATATCTACGCGAAGAAAGGCAGCCTGACAGTTAAAAAGAACTCCGTGACGGTAACCGCAAAAGACGGTTCACCCGCACCGGAAGAGATCACTTCAAAGGCATTTACATTCATCGTGAAGCGAGGTGATCTGTATCTGCAGGAAGATGGAACTCTCGGAACAGAACCGTATGAATTTGCACTGCAGGAACATGAGACAAAGGAATTCAATGACATTCCTGCCGGTGAATATACAGTCATCGAAAAAGACGCGTCAGTTGAGGAATATGCGTGGACAGTGACAGACGGCACACAGAACGGAACAGATTCTGAAAAGTCTGTCACGGTTCCGGCAGATGAATCTGCGGAATCATTGTTTGATAACGAATATACAAAACTGGAAAAGGGTGATCTTGATATCACCAAGACAGTGACAGGCGGACCGGACGAAGCATCTGACAAAGAGTATCTGGTGGAAGTCACAACAGTGAAAGATGAAGCCACATTGTGGCTGAACGCGGAAGGAAAACTGACAACAGAACAGACAAAGCTTCCTGTTTCACAGCAGAATCCTCTGCATCTGACAGGTGTTCCTGCCGGAACATATATCGTGTCCGAAGATGAAACAGATGCGGCATTCGAAGAGTATTCACTTGAAGTTACATATACAGAAAGCAATGAAGTAACAATCGTTGACAAAGAGACTTCTTCCGTGAGTATCCAGAATACATACACCTACCTGTATACACCGGTCATTGTCACGAAAACAGTCACCGGAAATATGGGAGACAAGGAACTGGGCTTCGGCTTTGAAGCGGCGGTTCTTGATGAAAATGGTCAGCCGATGGTGATTGAGGATATCACGGATGCGGAAGGACTGATCAAGTTCAATCTGAAAGACGGAACATGGAGAGAGATTGAGAAACTTCCAAAAGGCGCGAGACTGCAGATCCTGGAACATAACCTCACCTACACAACCTCTGTGGATGGCTATACAGGACTGGATCGGGAAGACAGAACGAATCCGGTTACCGGTTCCGCCTTTGAAGAGACAGATACAACAGCAGTCTATACATTTACAATCCCGGATGACGGAGCCGTCATTCACTTCACGAATGATTACAACATCACTGTTCCTGTGATTCTGAAAAAAGCAGGATATGATAACCGCGATCATTCGATGTGGGATCTTCAGGGAGCCGTTTTCAGAATCTATACAGATGAGAATAAGGCAGAAGGCAGCCTTGTGACACTGGATGGAAAGACGGAATTCACATCAGATGAGAACGGTATCCTGTATACGGGAGAGCTTGGTCTCGGAACATATTATCTGGATGAGGTTACAACTCCGGACGGATACAATTCCCCTGCCGGAATGTACAGACTGGTCATTGCCCAGGACAATGTAACTCTTTACAGCACTGCGGTATCGGGAAACTCTGATCTGAATGAATGGATCACTGCCGAACCTCAGGGAGAAGACGGCGCTGCGGTATACACCGTATGCATCAGGAACACAACAGGCTATGAACTGCCTCATACAGGCGGTATCGGAACCGGTATATTCAGAACCGCCGGTCTTGCGCTGATGCTTGGCGCAGCACTGATTCTGAGTAAAAGAATCCGCGGATAATCAATACTCATTGAAACAGGGAAGGTCTGATTCAGCTTTCCCTGTAATGTTTGTATTAATACTTTACGGATTGCCTGTGCGGCTAAAGGAACATTGCCATATACAACGGCAATGTTTTCTTTTTTTCTTCAATTCCAAGATTACCGGAAATCATTTTGTATCCATACGGAATATCATCAGTTAACAGCAATTTGTTCAAAGAAGGTGTGGAACGGTTCTTTGCCTTAACCTCCATTGGGATAACATGAGCGTTTTCTTCAAGAAGAAACTCGATTTGAACGGTTCTTTTCTCATTTGAATAATAATACAGCGGATGATTTCTCTTGATCAGCATGTCCGCGATCAGGTTTTCATAAAGAGCACCTTTGACATTGCCGGTCAGAGTATTCTGAATCAGAGGAGCCTTAATCTGAAAACCGTAGAACGCAGATAAAAGACCGATATCATTCAGGTATACTGTGAACTGATCATTTTTTTTGTATCCTGCAAGAGGAAAGGCCGGCGTTTCAACATTATAGCATCTGGTCAGTATTCCTGCTTTCTCCAGCCAGTCAAAACTGTTTTCATAATAGGAAGATGTCGTACCTTTTTTTACCATTTTGTATTGAAACTTATGATTGTCTTTTAAAAGCTGCTGAGGTATGGAATCATAACACGCGATTGCTTTCATTCTGATTGAAGAGTCGGCATATTTTGCAATATCATCACGATACTCCATATTCAGCTGGTTCTGTATTTCGTCGGCAGCGGCATAATTGTTGGTTTTGAGGAACTGATTAATAACATCAGGCATACCGCCAATGACCATATACTGCCGCATATAAGAAAACATTTTCTCGTTAATGTCCTCTGGAATTTTTTCACCTCTTTCAAGATAAGACCGAATCAAAGTGATTGATGATTCAGATACTCCAAGAGCCCATAAAAACTCTTCAAAATCCAGTGAATGCATCATGATTTTCGTCTCATATCCGGCAGGGATCGCACTGCCGTGCATGGAAACTCCAAGCTGAGATCCTGTGGCAATTACATCAACACGGCCGTCCTGAGCCCAGTATTTCAGAGATGTTCTCGCTGCTGGACAATCCTGTATTTCATCAAGAAGAAGCAGCGTATTTTCCGGGATAAAACGGCTTTGCGGAAGAAATAAACTGATTTTTGCCATTAACGTATCAACATCAAGATCACCTTCGAATATTGATTTCAATGAAGGATACTTCCTGAAATCAATGGAAATGTATGATTCATAGTTATCATTTCCGAATTGATCAACAATAAAAGTCTTCCCTACCTGCCTGGCTCCAAATAGCAGAAGACATTTCTGATCTTTTGCCTTTTTCCATTGAATAAGTCTGTCTGTAATTTTCCTTTTCAGCATATTCAAATCTCTTTCTCTCTTATAGAATAGTTCAAAAACGGAAAAAATCAATTCTTATAGCATAAAATATCAGGAAAAAATCAAGCACAAGCAGATAAATTCCAAGGAATAAATCAATTAAATATAAATATACCGTTATTTGATGCATTGCGGAGTACTCCGATTCACATATGAATCGAATATCAGGATGAAACAAATACAGTCACAATACACAGTATTTCAGTTCATGCTGCGAATTAATCACACTTTTACTGAATGTGGAAATTTCAGTACTGCTCATACAAAATATACAATTCTCAAATGGCCAAAATTAGTTTAAAATACAATCGCATTTGTGCGTGTTTTCAACATACGCAATTAGGGGGAAATGTGATGTATGAAAAGAACACACAGGAAACTGAATAGACGTCATCTTGGCCTGATGGGGCTGGTTGTCTTCCTGACCACCTACTCATTGATTATGCCAGGTGTTTCAATCAACAAAGATACAGCAGAAGAAGAACCAGGTATTGTTCTTAATGATAATGATTCTGAAAACAATATTATACAAGAATCAAATACCGAGGAGAACAAAGAAGAAGTACAGACAGATACGAGAGATCTGAGTCATGAACAGGAAACAATTTCTCAGGAAAATGAAGATATACAAGAAGTATTAACTGAGGAAAGCAAAGAAGAGATTACTGTTCAGACAGAAACGGCGTATCCTGCGCAATCTTTTGCGGAGACAATCGAGAATGTTGTGACTGTCAAAGCAGATGCTGAAGAAGGAACCTTCCCTGAAGGAACAACAATGGTATTAACACCAGTTGAAGAGGAAGATGTCATTGATACCGTAAAGGAAACGGTGGAAGGAACAGTCAAGCATATCGTAGCAGTTGATATCACATTCAAAGATGTGAATGGCAATGAGATCGAACCTTTGAAACAAATCAATGTGACAATGTGTGCACCATCGATTGAAGATACAACAGCTACAGAAGTTGTTCATATTGATAACGAAGGCAACGGAACACTTGTGGAACAGGAGGAGAGTGCAGAGGATGAAGTCATCTTCAATACAGATTCCTTCTCTGTATATGTCATAGCGTATACAGTGGACTTCCACTATGCTGTAAATGGTAAAATGTACGATTTCAGTATCCCCGGAGGCGGATTTGTAAGTCTTGAACATCTGGTGGAAGTGCTGGGTATAAACAACACGACTGCAAACAGCGAAAATGGGTCTGAAAGTGCCGAAAATGAGGGCGGAAATGCTGATTACAATGCAGGGGAAAAGAGTGATATAAACACAGGTGCAGCATACTCTGCGGCGGATCTGAACGCGCTGGAAATCTCTGAAGAGACGAAGCAGTTCGTGGCGGATGTTGAGAGTGTGGAGTTCTCATCCCCGGAACTGATGTGGGTCGGAAAGGTTGAGAGCGACGATATCGTTGCCGGACTGAAGGAGATCAACGGGCTGGAGTGCGAATACAGCGCAGATCTGACGGATGCGCAGATTGCGGAAATCAACGCGCAGAAGGCGGAAGCCGGAGACTGGGCTTTAATCAGCATGCAGCCGTTTAATACCGAAGAGAGTCTGACTGTCACCATGAAGAACGGAGATCAGTGGATGGTGAAGGTAACGGATGCCCAGGATGCTGTGATGAACGGAGATGTGGTGCAGACGATTTCCAACCCTGCCGGAACCACTATTGACCTGTTTG
>ONSK01000252.1 GCA_900320455.1 uncultured Erysipelotrichaceae bacterium
AACACATCAGATTTTCCGCAGTATTCCATTTGACTGATGATATTCCTGCATTCTTCATATGTAATACGGTATACAGGTTCTGATCCTTCCGGTCTTGTCAGTGAGTGATGGTCATAATGATCCAGCAGCGTCAGAGCTTCTGTATACGCGTTGACCGCTTTCAGTACTTCATCTTCTTCTCCTTCAAATGAACCGGCAATGATCCGTGACTGCAGTTCAATCGTTTTCCCCTGGGCGGAAAGCAGTTTTTCATTGGCGGCATATCCCTGAAGAATGTACTGTTTCAGAATACTGTTTGCCCATCTGCGGAACTCAACACCTCTTTGTGAATGTACTCTGTAGCCCACTGAGATAATCATATCGAGACTGTCATGCTCTGTTTGATATGTTTTCCCGTCTGAGGCACTTGTCGCATATTTTGCGACAACTGAATGATCCAGTTCCTCTTTCAGGGCGTTTGCGATATGTTTGCCAATCGTTTTAATATCTCTGTCAAAAAGCATTGCCATCTGATTTCTTGTAAGCCAAACAGTTTCCCTGTCCGTTTCAACAGGCAGCGTCACTTCATGATCTGATGTTTCAAACAAAATGATCTCATTTCCTTTCATCTGATTGTTCTCCTCACCTGTAATATTCAATTTCTTTCACTGTTTTCTTCAGTGAATTCAAAAAAATGAAAGGCAGGTTTCCGCAAAAAAAGGATCCGCAGCTGTTCTGCGAATCCTGTCTGTTGGGAATTAATATCCGATTTCTTTCAGGAGGAACTGTCTGCCGCCGAGGATCTTCTTGTTTCTGGATCCGCATTTGGGACAGATTCCTTCCTCACCCATGAAATATCCTCTCTATTATTTTTTGCATACTATATTGCATTACATAATAGCATGTGATACATTGTTCCTGGAGGTATTGCTATGGATGCCCAGTTTAAGAAAGGTGTGCTCGAACTGTGCGTGCTTTCCCAGCTTGCACAGCAGGACAAGTACGGATATGAACTGACAGAAGTGATTTCTAAGGAACTCTCTGTCACAGCCGGTACCCTGTATCTGATCCTGAAGAGACTGAAAGACAGCGGATATGTGGAAACATATCTTGTGGAATCCGCTTCCGGACCGGCAAGGAAGTACTATCATCTGACAGAAACAGGAAACAGCTACAGAGAAACACAGAAACAGGAATGGCTTTCATTTGTGGAAAAGGCAGGTAAACTGATATGACAAAACAGGAATATTTACGTTCTCTCAGACTTCGTCTGCAGGATTATTCAGAAGAGTTTCAGAAAGATATACTCGATGCGTTTGAAGGACATTTTCAGGAAGGACTGAATGCCGGACAGACGGAAGAAGAAGTGATGGAATCACTGGGAACAGTGGATGAAGTTGCGGAAAATATCCGTATGATGAATCCGCCGGAAAGAGAAAGAATGGATTCCGCGGATGAACTGCGGAAGAACATCACTGATCTTTCCCGTTCCATCAGGGACACACTGTTTACCGTAGGTGATATCGTCACTGACAGTATGAACAGCGCCTTTACGGATTCCAAGCGCGAGGGCTATTCAAAGGAGTATAAAAAGAGCGCTGAACGCGGAACAGTGAACGGCGATATCAGAACGCTGATCATCAATTCCAAAGGCGGATCCCACGACATCGTCATTGAACCGGGTGAAAGCCTGGACTACATCTTTGAACCGGGACGTTCCCTGTTCTCCAAGACCGCAGCTGCGCTGACTGTTGGAACAGAGGAAGACAGCGCCGTCTTCGTCATGAATTCCGGCACTGCCCGTCTCAAGCTCACGGTGCCCGAAAGCATCCGTGAAATCGGCTTTGATCTTGCCGGCGGCGATCTCTATATTGATGATATTCATACCGGTTTCATCAGCGGAAAGACAGCGTCCGGTGATATTGAACTGAACAGAGTCAGTGCAGAAAGAGTCGATGTCCGTTCTTTCTCCGGAGATATCCGCATGGAAGAATGCGTCTATGACGATGCATTCGCAAAATCACACAGCGGCGATATCCAGCTGCGCAGATGCAGAGGCAGAATCGATGCGGAATGTCTCAGCGGTGATATTGATATTGACAGACATACTGCGCATAAGATTGTCTGCTCTCTTGTCTCAGGTGATGCGGATATCGCCGGTGACATCGAAAGTGCAGCCATCAAAACAGTATCCGGTGATATTGAATTCGCCACGGCCATGCAGATCGCGTTAGTACGTCTCACCTCCCAGTCCGGTGATATTGATGCGACAATCGATATCCCTGATTATCATGCCTCTCTGAGCTCCCTGTCCGGTGATGTGGATATCGATCTTCCTGATGATGTTCCGGTAAAGATGAACGGCAGAGATGACTTCACGGCAGGAGAAGGAAACGGTGTCCTGTATATTGATACAAAATCAGGAGATATCAGAGTCGACTGAGGGCATGATATACTTTTCTCAGTACAGAAGGAGATACATATCATGAAAAAAAATCTTGGAAACAAGGCGCTGATCTGCCCGATGCCGGTGCTGATGATCGCGACATATGACGAAAACGGAACGGTTGACGTCATGAACGCTGCCTGGGGAACAGTATGCGACCCGGATGTCATCGCTCTGAATCTGTCATCTGACCACAAGACAACAGAGAACATTCTGAAGCAGAAAGCATTCACCGTTGCCCTGGCTGATGCGGCACATGTGAAAGAAGCTGACTTCTTCGGTATTGCCTCCGGAAACAAGATGGCTGACAAGTTCGAAAGAACAGGCTATCACGCAGTAAAGAGCGAACATGTCAACGCACCGGTCATTGAAGAATTTCCCCTGGTCATGGAATGTGAACTGGCAGAAGTAATCGAGACGGACTATGTCTATCAGATCATCGGCAAAGTCATCAATACAAAGGTCAATGAAGAAGTGCTCGATGAAAAAGGAAAGGTTGATCCCGTAAAGCTGAACGCGCTGATGTTCGATACCTTCCAGAGCGGCTATTACACCATCGGTGAA
>ONSK01000102.1 GCA_900320455.1 uncultured Erysipelotrichaceae bacterium
CCGCTTAAGGAGGCTGGATCCGAATATTGCGGAAGCTGCTCTGGACCTTGGATGCACACCGCTGCAGGCAATGACAAAGGTCATCATCCCTCAGATCAAAGAGGGAATCATTGCCGGAGCGCTTGTCGCATTCTCAATGTCATTCGATGACTTCGTCATCTCAATGTTTACAACAGGCCCGGGTGTTTCAAACATTTCCATCTACGTCTACTCCAGCGTCAAGAGAGTCAATCCGACAATCAACGCGCTGTCCGCAATTATTGTTTATGTCGTTACTGCGGTGCTGCTGATTGTCAATGTGGTACCCATTATCAGAGAAAAGAGGAAGGGAAAAAACAATGTTCTGGAAAAAATCTGAAAAAATCATCATCTCCGCTGCCATGATTACACTGGCAGGCTGCGCCGGCGGCGGAAGCAAAGAACCGGAAGAGACAATTGACGCCAAGGAGAAATTCGGCTGCAATGTTCTGAACGTATTCGCTCCGGGTGAGTACATCGGCGAAAATGTCATCGGCAACTTCGAAAAGAAGTACAACGCAAAGGTCAACTACGACACATTTGAATCCAATGAGATGATGTACACAAAGCTTCTCGGCGGTTCCAGCTATGATGTTCTGCTTCCTTCTGACTACATGATCGAGCAGCTGCTGGATGAAAACCTGATTCAGAAGCTGGATCTGTCCCAGATTCCGAATGCTTCTCTGGTTGATCCGGTCGTCAGAGCAATGGAAAAGGAATATGATCCGAGCGGTGAATACTCCCAGCCGTATTTCTGGGGCACTGTAGGACTTGTGTATGACAAGACTGTCGTTGATGAAAACAAGGTCAAGGAAAAGGGATGGGAAATCCTGAAGGATACAGAGTACAAGGGAAACCTGTACTACTACGATTCGCAGCGTGACGGCTTCATGATTGCCTTCAAGGCTCTCGGCTATTCCATGAACACAGACAAGCCGGAAGAAATTGAAGCAGCTTACCAGTGGCTGAAAGAAATGAATGACACAATGGAACCTGCATATGTGACTGATGAAGTCATCGACGCGATGATCAACAGCGACAAGGCCATTGCCATCATATACTCCGGCGATGCCGCATATGTTCTCTCCGAAAATGAAAACATGGCATGGTATGAACCGGAACAGGGCACAAACAAGTGGGTTGACGCAATGGTTATTCCTGCCAACGCATCCTGCACAGGTCTTGCACACGCATGGATCAATGAAATGATCAGCGAAGAAGTTCAGTATGAGAACTCCGAATATGTCGGATACACATCTGTCAACGCTGAAGTTGTCAAGAAGCTCAGCAGCGAAGAAGGCGCATACTTCGAAGATCCTGCTTACACACCGCGTACGAACGGTGCCAAGGATGAAGTATTCCATTACAATCCGGAGCTGAAGAGAGAGCTTTCCGACCGCTGGAACAAGGTTAAGGTGAACTGACAAAATCATGCTCTGCTGGCATTACACCATTCACAGTCCGGAAGGGGAATACCTTCTTCCGGATTATCATAAGAATAAAAACAGAGCGCTCCCGTATATTGAAATACTGAGACGCTCTGAGCAGCTGATGATCCGTCATCTGGAGTCTGAAAGGGCAAAGCTGATCAGCTCTGATTACAGCTCCATGGCAGCGGAAGACAGACAGAATCCGGATAAATGGGCAGCGGAAGCAGTCTTTGAGACAATGCGTCAGAAACTGCAGGAAGTACCCTCCGTCAGCCGTCTGAACTGTGTCTATCTCTGCCGCACGAAAGAAATGGCTGTGCGGATGGCGGAAGAAGACTGGATCATCGCGGCGGGAATGAAGAAAGAGGATATCACGCTTCTGGAATGTGAACCGGAAGAGACAGGCCTCTTCTCCTATGACACTCGTTACTTTGATGAAGCGTACCGGGCACTCGAGCACAATGACGTGCACCGTGCTGCGAAGTACGCCGAACTGTACTGGAAAGATCACCGCAGTCCTGCGGAATATGAAGAGATGCTCAGCGGAAGTCCTGTAAGGATTCTGCGCAAAGCATCATTCTGAACAATGAAGCCTCCTGATTATCGCAGGAGGCTTTTTCAGAATCCATGATTGTTGAGATCACTCAGGACGATCTGTGATGCATCAACTCTGTCTTCCGGATTCTGTGACGCAGTATCGCTTGCCAGCGTTCCGTCTCCGGTCAGTGCGCGGCTGATGAAGCTGCTGTCTTCTTTCTCGGAAGCCATGTATAATCCATGGTCCTTGCCGTTGATCTTAACCATGACAAAGCTGCACAGGGGACCGGGACATTCATTCTTCTGAACAGTTCACAGGCAAGGTATTCCTTGAGATAAGAGACATCGGCGAAAACTGAATTCAGATTCAGTTTGCTTAAACCATGGAATGTTCCTCCATCTGTATATTTTCCGAAATTGAGCTTGAAGCTGCAGCGGGAGGAATCAGTGCGGTATTTGGTAAACGCCAGACTGGAATTGCCCTTGGCACTGAATGCGACATGTTACACAGTCTCTCTGTCGATGACTGCGCTGACTTCATACTTTGTCTTCTCTTCCGGATGGGCAAGCAGATCCGCCCAGTCTGCTTCATCGATCAGTATTTCAATCGTATGTACCCGGTCGTTGTCAAACAGTGTGTTTTTGTCTGAAGCCTTTGTGCCGCATACGGCAGGCACGCATGCAAGCACTGCCGCAGCAGCTGCGATGATCATTCTTTTCAGTTTCATATGTTTTACTCCTGTTCTGTACAGACATCTGATTTGTCCTTCAGATGTACTGTGCCTCTTCACCCTGATTCAGAGTTTTTTATGCAGGAATGGTCACAAAGAAAAAACTGACGGAATGCTATGAACCGTCAGTCATGATATAAAAATGTAACTGCCAGTTTTGCACACGGGGGATAGAGAGCAACACTGAAGAGCAGTATAATACAGGTGGTTATCGTAAAGATAACAAGTAATTAAGCTTAGACGGATTACTGTATATTGCGCGTGGTGGCCTTTCATACAGTAGTCCATCTAAGCTTAGAAAGGCC
Source organism: uncultured Erysipelotrichaceae bacterium (assembly GCA_900320455.1). Taxonomy (GTDB): domain Bacteria; phylum Bacillota_I; class Bacilli_A; order Erysipelotrichales; family Erysipelotrichaceae; genus Bulleidia. The sequence continues at coordinate 3,022 of ONSK01000102.1, forward strand.
ACCACCTGTGAATAATCAGTATTTCAGTAGTAAGTCCCGCCGGAAGACTCCGTGGGATACTTTAAGTTGTGATGAAATGACTCCATCACAGCAGTTTATTAAGTTTCATCATGTTAAACACTACCACGAACGGCACGAGAGTTTAAGCAGCACTGGTGAAGCCGAAGTGATAAACAACCATTGTGTTACTTCTTGTCCGTTCTGCGGCGGAGACCACATTGTCAGAAACGGATTCAGTGAAAATGGTATCCAACAGTACCGATGCAGAGACTGCCGCCGTAAATTCTCCCCAACGACTGGAACAATATATGACAACCATAAGCTGTCGATCAGTGACTGGATCGACTTCCTATACAACCTGTTTGCCTATGTGAGTCTCAGTTCTGACTCATGGAACAACCGAAA
>ONSK01000226.1 GCA_900320455.1 uncultured Erysipelotrichaceae bacterium
AACATCAGAGAAAAAGGCATGTCAATGATACAACATGCCTGATAAGCAGCATACATATGAACGGCAGGGACTGCCGGGATAGCCTGATCAATATGAGGAACCATTGGGTATACTCACTTCGCAGGAAGCCCCCGCTTCAAGGCATCAGCCTGAGCGGCGGGTAGTTCACTTATGAGGGATACGGACACGGCGTCTATGATGAAGCGCCCGATTATCTGACCCATATCAAACAGTTTCTTGACAAAGTGAATTGAGAGCTGCCGGAACGGATTATGATCATGTGATCAAGACAACCTGTTTCCTGGCGGATATGAATGACTTCGCTGTCTTCAACAGCGTGTATGAGAAATACTTTGTTTCAAGACCTGCCCGCAGCTGTGTCGCGGTGAAGACACTGCCTGCCGGCGCGTTGTGTGAAATCGAGGCAGTCGCGGAACTGGCTGAGCAGTAATATTGCTGAAAGGATTTAATTCATGAAAAAGTTACTGGCGATTCTGTTTGTCATCCTGCTTGCCGGCTGCGGCAGAACATACAACCTTACCGGAAGATGGGAATACAGGGATGAAACAACCGGTACCGGCGCGGTCTATGATCTGAAGGAAGATGGAACAGGCACATACAGCGTCATCGGCGGCAGTGAAGTCACCTATGATCTGAAATATGAAGTGCAGAGCAATCACCTTCTGGTCTCATTTCTGAACAATGAAACATACAGCGAAGACCTTGTCTTTGACAGTGAATTCAAGATGAAGGATGACAATACCATTGTCATCCAGGGAAACGGCGGAAAGGAACTGCCGTTCATCAGACAGTAATTATCCGAAAGAAAAACCTCCTTCCCTATTCCGGCAGGAGGTTTGTTTTTATATGAGCTGATGGCTGAGCCACTTTCCGCTGCGTTCGCGGATGATCAGGATCACCGCTTTCAACATCCAGTCCATGACCATTGCCCAGGCGATGCCGATAACACCCATGCGCAGTCCCGAGCAGAGCAGGAATGACATCGATGTACGGAAGATGACCGTGCAGAAGATCGAAAGATACATCGCGAATTTCACGTCTCCGGTTGCTCTGAAGCCGGCGGACATCGGTCCGAAGAAAGCGCCGATCGTGCCGCAGAAGGCATTGTGGATGATGACGATGATAATAAGCAGATGCCTTGTTTCCTCGGAGATATCATACAGCGGCAGTAACAGAGGCAGACAGAGCAGAATCAGGATATTCCAGACAAATGTGAGCAGTGTTGCCATCCGCAGCAGCTTCCAGAGGTAATATCTTGCGGCTTCCTTATCCCCTGCTCCGATGCACTGGCCGATGACCGTGATGAAGATTGGAGACATGGAGCTGACCACAACCGCTGCCAGTGACCAGATGGTCTGGCCGATGCCGTTGGCGGCAATCTGCGCTGTTCCAAATGTCGCGATCAGTGATCCGAGCACAACCTTCGCCAGCTGAAACAGTCCGCCTTCGATCGCGTTGGGAACCGCGACATTCAGGATCCTTCTGATCATTTCCATATTCACGGAAAGAATCCGGTCGATCCGGATGAAGAGCGTATTCTCCGGATTGAAGCAGAGATATGTCATCACCGCGGCAGCCGCGTACCAGGAGATGGTTGTCGGCCAGGCAACACCGGCAGCTCCGGCATGGAGCACGAAGATGCCGATCGCGTTGCCGGCGACGTTGATGACGTTCATCATCATGGATACACGCATGGTAACGGATGTTCTGCCCATGGAACGGTATAATGCCGTTCCGGCATTGTATACGGCATTCGCAGGAAAGGACAGTGTTACGATCCAGAGATACGTTTCACATGCCTCCATGACTGCCGGATCCACACCCGGATACAGAAGATGAAGAATTGCCTTTCCGCCAAGCAGAAGCGTGATCATCAGGATGATGGAAATCACGAAGGATACCAGGAACATCTGTGACGCGGCCGTACTGCCGTTCTCTCTGTCATTTCTGCCGATGTACTGGGCTGCGATGACACCGCCGCCGGCACCGAGTGATGAGAAGATCAGAATGAAGATCGTATAGATCATCGTATCCAGCGAGACACCGGAGACCGTCGCTTCACCGGCATGCGATACCATCATCGTATCCGCCAGTCCCACTACCATTAACAGCAGCTGTTCGATAAAGAGCGGTACCATCATCCGTTTCAGATTTGAATTGGAAAAGCGTTTCCTGCTTTCTCCTATCTGAATCTTCGGTTCAATCAGTCGTTCGATCCATTCCATTCACACACCCCCGAAACTGCATTCCTGCATGCGATATTTACAGCAGTTATTATATTCAAATCCGGTGTGTCATCTCCACAAAAATGATACAATTCCCACTGTACAGAATAACAGGAGAAAATGTTTTTTATGAAACAGTATATTGTCGACGCGTTCACAGACAGACCGTTTTCCGGCAATCCGGCAGCTGTCTGCGTGATGGACAGATGGCCTGAAGATACATCCATGATGATGCTGGCAATGGAGAACAACCTCTCCGAAACAGCCTTCCTTGTGAAAGAAGAACAGGGATGGCATCTGCGCTGGTTCACTCCCGGAACAGAAGTGGAACTGTGCGGACATGCGACGCTGGCTTCCGCTTTTGTCATTCTCAATTACTATGAACCTGAAAGCAGCGAAGTCTCTTTCCATACGATGAGCGGCATTCTGAACGTCAGAAGAAACGGAAATCTCTATGAGATGAACTTCCCTGTCTATGAACTGAAGGAAATTCCTGTCACTGACGCGATGGAGGAAGCGTTCGGATACCGTCCTCTCAAAGCTGTTCTCGGACTGGATCTTGTCTGTGTCTTTGACTCGGAAGAACAGGTCAGAAACATGCGTCCGGACGCGGACAAACTGTTGAAGATCGAAGGAAGGATCCAGAACGCAACTGCCCGTGGAACAGAAGCAGACTGTGTTTCCCGCAGCTTTGCGCCGAAGCTTGCCATCTATGAAGATCCGGTGTGCGGCTCCGCCCACTGCGCAATCGTTCCCTGGTGGGCAAAACAGCTGAACAAAGAGAGCATACACGCATACCAGGCTTCCAAACGGGGCGGACATCTCTATTGTGAACTGGCAGAAGATCACAGGATCAGAATCAGCGGTGAAGCAGCCCTGGTCGGCATCACGGAAATTGCCGCGGAGCTTGTATGACGCGGAATACGGCAGCGCTTGTGACAGGCGCATCCGGCGGTCTCGGCACTGCCTTCGCAAGGCTCTGCGCGGAAGACGGATATGATCTGGTACTGAGCGCCCGCAGTGAAGAAAAGCTGAACAGACTGAAAGAGGAACTGGAACAGAAATACAGCATCCATGCATATGTCTGTCCGGCAGATCTTTCAAAACCGGATGAAGCATTGAAGATTCTGAAATATACCGAAGATCATCATCTTGAAATTGAGATCCTCATCAACAATGCCGGCTTCGGAGATGCCGGTGCATTTGCGGAATCCGACTGGAACAGAGAAGCCTCTCTTGTGCAGGTCAATGTGACGGCGTTGATGCAGCTGTGTCACGGCTGCCTCAGGCAAATGCTCTCATCAGGCAGAGGACATATCCTGAACGTCTCCCCGGTTGCGGCATTCTGCGCCGGTCCTGACATGGCAGGCTGCTATGCCTCCAAGGCTTTTGTCAGAAGCTTTTCGGAAGCGCTGCATGAAGAGACAAAAGGAACCGGTGTCACGGTCACTGCGCTTTGTCCCGGACCCACTGCCACCGGCTTTGAGAAAGCCGCAGGCGGCGGCAGGCTCCATATGTTCGATCATGCCGCAGATCCCGCGTCTGTCGCAGAAGCCGGATACAAAGCCATGAAACAGGGAAAGGCACTCTGTTATCCGGGCATGATTCCAAAGCTCATGAATCTTGGATCACGGATCTCACCGCGCTCTGTTTCCAGAGCCATCGCGAAAAAAATGAATCACTGAAGAAAAAGCTTCGGATCAGATCCGAAGCTTTCAATTACACTGTTTCAAACCAGACCGGAAGATCTTCAGGAGCACATGGTACCGTCACGTACGTGCCTCCTTTGAAGATATTGTCTTCCCCTCTCAGCTGCCAGTCCGCAAAGGACGGCAGTTTGACGTTCACTTCTGTTGTTCCTTCATCAAAGACAGGACAGGCAAGAATCTTACTGCCGCAGAGATAGCAGTCCGCTTCCATGTCATAGTCAGGTTCTTTCAGGAAGACCGGATAAATCAGCGGCAGATTGTTCTCTGCGCATTTTTTTGTTTCCTCATAGAGATACGGAACAAAACGTTCACGCAGATCGAAGATGCGCTTCACGGAATCCATGATTTCCGGATACAGCCACGGCATTGTGGACGGTTCGCCCGGCTTCCAGGAATGAAGCACAAAGCGCGGTGTGAAGACGGCGTACTGCAGCCAGCGCAGGAAGAGTTCTTTTCCCGGCTTCGGGCCGGAGAAGCCGCCGATGTCCTGTCCGAAGAAACAGAAGCCGCTGAGCGACATCGTCATTGCCTGGTAATGGTTGAAGCGCAGATCATGGAAATCTGTATAGTTGTCCCCTGTCCACGTCGTCGCTTCTCTCTGCATGCCTGCCGCAGCGCAGCGTGAGATCATAAACGGTTCTGTGCCCGAATAATCCGCTTCTTTCAGACACACTTCTCTGCCGGCTCTTGCCATCAGATAGGAGAACAGCGGACGGATCTGTCTTGCGTGCACTTCCTTTCCAAAGCCGTATGCATAGACGTCTTTGTCCCAGACGTCATATTCATTGTTGTCATTCCAGAGATTCCGGTATCCGTATTTCAGAAGGCTGTCACGGACACATTCCTGCCAGAATCTGTACGCGCTGGGATTGGTGAAATCCAGATAGCTTGCCATGCCTCCCCAGAACGGAAAGACTGCCGGTGTTCCGTCTTTGTAATGCAGGAACCAGCCGTTTTCCGCGATCGTTTCATAGAGCGGATGCGTGCTCAGAAATGCCGGTTTGATATTCGGCATGATTTCCAGACCATGGCTGCGGAAATACGAGGACAGTCCTTCCGGGGAAGGAATCTTGTCCGTATTCCAGTGGAAGACGCATCTCTTGTCCCTGATCTGTGTATAGCCGCTGGAAAGATAGAAGCCGCCGGCATGAATGCCTTCTTCTTCGCATTTATTCACGAATCCTCTGAGTCTTTCATCGGCATTGTCCGCATCGGTATATTCCATTGTGCTGCCGCAGTAGCGGAATGCCCATTTGGGTACAGGTGCGATGCCGCCGCACATGGCATTGAAGCGCTGTATGATTTCCTGCACAGATCCGAAGATCAGATAGAAGACCATGTTCTCTTCTTCATAACGGATGGAATTGAACGGTTCAAAGTAATTGTCATGTTCTGCGCCGAAGTTGACGGAACCGTTGCTGTAGGTGTCATAGAAGATACCGAAGGAACCGGCCTTGTTTTCGGCAATCCAGAACGGCAGATGCTTGTAGAGAGGATCGGAGTATTCCGCTTTGAATCCCATCGCGTCACCTGTGCCGAGCTGGAAGCTGCGGCCGGTCTTGTTCACATGGCCGCTCTTGTCGCCAAGGCCGTAGATCTTCTGATCCTCTTCACGTCTTGTAAAGTGGACTGTTCCGTCTCCGAGTTCGCCGTCAAAGTTATACGCGAGACCGTCTCTGTCCTGATACAGGATTCCTTTTTCGTTTTCTGCCGTGATGCGGAAGTTATGCAGTTCGATGGAAAAGCGCAGGCCGCAATGCTCAAAGAACAGTTTTTCCTCTTCTTCCCGGATATCAGGGCATATGGTTTCAAAGCCTTCCTGAGAGAGTCTGTCTCTGCCTTCCATTGGACATTCCCCATTTGGAGATACTGCCCATGTCGGAAAGAGATGTTCCGGATCTTTGATCAGAGCGCATCTCAGTAGATTGTCGAAGAAATCCAGACGCATGATGACATTGTCTGCCTCATATTCAAGATAACTGCCGCCGTTTGTTTTCAATCTGAAGTCATGTCTGAATTTCATACTGATGTATCCTTTCGTGAGCCTGTCTGTATTTTACCACAGGCTGACAGGTGCATGGCGCGCGCAATGCCTTCTTCTTTGCGGTATAATCCCTGCAGTGCGTCAGCACTTTGGAATGTGAGGAACGGATGGCACTTTGGATCATCGCGGCACTGGCTGCGTATTTTGTGAAAGGTTTATGCGGATTTGCAAATACGCTTGTGCTTTCATCGATACTCAGCTTCGGTGTGAACAATATCAATATATCCCCTGTCGATCTGATGCTGGGGATGCCGGGAAACTGCATTCTGGCTTACAGAAACAGAAAGAGTCTCAGGAATGATCTCTGGATTCCGCTGTCCCTGCTGGTGCTTGCCGGCAGTCTGCCCGGTGTGTTTCTTCTGAAGAATACGGATGCCCGCATCATCAAGATCGTCTTCGGATGCGCCGTGATCTTCACAGCGCTCGAGATGCTCTGGCGCGAAACACACAGCAGCAGCGGCAGAAGCTCAAGAGTATTTCTTGTCATCATCGGTATTCTTTCCGGTGTACTATGCGGTCTGTTCGGTGTCGGGGCTCTGCTTGCGGCATATGTCGGAAGAACTGCGCGGAACCAGGATGAATTCAAAGCCAATATCAGCGCTGTCTTCATCGCCGAGAATCTTTTCCGCATCATTCTCTATATTGCTAACGGCATCATCACTGCCGCCGCTGTCAGACAGGCACTGTTCATGGTTCCGTTTATGCTTGCAGGTTTATGGCTCGGGATGAAGAGCAGTTCTTTTCTCAATGAGAAAACAGTGAAGAAATGCGTCATCATTCTGCTTGTCATTTCCGGCGTCCTGCTCATTCTTCAGAATATCTGAAGAAGTTTTTTCATTTGTTTTTGTTGTTCACAAGGTATAATAGGTGCAGAGGACCTGCAGATCAGGCCTTTTGAGAAAGAATTTACAGTCAGTGAATGAATGCACTGACCGGCATACAGCCACAATCGGAGGTTTCACATGAAGCACGGCATCAGAATACTAGCGCTTTTTTCTGTTCTCTGCGTTTTCTGCTTAAGCGCATTGAGCGGATGTTCAGATAAAACAATCGGATCCATCAAAGGCGATTCCATCGTCATCAACAGCATCACCTATCTTCATGATGCTTTCCTCGAACCCGCCGACTGCGACAAGGATGAGCGTCTCGGCAGAGTCACCGACGGAAAGAATCTTTCCTATACCGTCTACAGCGTCAAGGGAAGAGAAGACACGCTGCTGTGTGAAACCAGAAGCGATGCGATGGTTTTCGTCAGACAGGAAAAGTCTGTCTGGAAGGATCCGGAGATCAATACCCTGTCCTTTGATGGAAAGGAGATGGATTATCTGCGCTTCGGCATGCGCGGCGCGGATATTCTCGCGGTGCTTCCGCCGCTGCTTCCCAGGAACACTATGAGCTATGCGGATCAGCTGACTGCCGCGTTTGAAAGCCTGGCAAAGACGTATGACATCATCATTTTTGACCGCATCAAAGCCTTCCCGACAGGCTATACCGCCGATGCCATGGCGAACGATACCCTGAAAGCTCTGCATCTTCTGGAAATCAAGGCATGCGATCTGATGGGCATTGCCGAGGGCGGTCTGATTGCCCAGTCCATGTCTGTCAAATATCCCGGCATGTTCTCGTCTCTGATTCTCTGTTCCACTGCCCCTTCGATCGGTCCTGACACAAGAACCATCTACGCGGAATGGAGATCGCTGGCTGAGCAGAGAAACATTCCCGGCATGCTGGATTCATATTTCTTTTATACGCATTCCGCTTCCTGGTATGAACAGAACAGGGATGCCTTCCTGGCACAGGCGGAAAGCGTCACTGATCAGGACTGCATCAATTTCATCATCTCCATTGACGGATGCGCTGAATACAATATCTATGATTCTCTCGGCAGTATCCGCTGCCCTGTCTTTGTCCTCGGCGCAGGCGACGATAAAGTGTTCGGCGTGCAGGGTTCACATGAGCTGATGGAAAAGCTCAGATGCAAGGGTTTCATCTATGAAGGATACGGACACGGTGTCTATACGGAAGCGCCTGACTATCTTTCCAAAGTCGAGCAGTTCATGAAGGAAGTCAGAGGCCCTGTGGAGTAAGGAGGTCATATGAAGACAGAATGGTTTAAGAACGCGGTTATCTATCAGATTTATCCGTTCAGTTTCAAAGACAGCGACAATGACGGCTGGGGCGATATTGAAGGCATCATCTCAAAGCTGGATTATATCTGTGATCTCGGCGTCACAGCCATCTGGTTTTCACCGCTCTACAAGTCTCCTGATTACGATTACGGCTATGACGTCAGTGATTATCAGGCAATCGATGAAAAGTTCGGCACAATGCAGGACTTTGACAGACTCCTTGAAGAATGCCATAAACGCGGTCTGAAGGTGATCATGGACATGGTCATCAACCATACGTCCATTGAACATCCCTGGTTCAAAGCCGCGATCAGTGATCCCTCTTCCCCCTACCGTGACTATTACATCATCCGTCCGGGAAAACGGGAAAACGGAAAGCTGATGCCGCCGAGCAACTGGGCTTCCACCTTTACCGGCTCCGCCTGGGAACAGATCCCGGATACCGAAGACTATTATCTCCATCTTTTCTGCAAGGAACAGGCGGATCTCAACTGGGAGAATCCGGCTGTCAGAAAAGAGATCATCGATATTCTGAACTTCTGGCTGGAGAAAGGCGTTGACGGTTTCCGCTTTGACGTCTTCAACATGTTCTCCAAGACATATCCGATCCAGGATGATTATCAGAAGAATACCTACCAGAAAGGCGCGCAGTACTACGTTGACGGACCGCGCATGCATGAATTCCTGAAGGAACTGAATGAGAAGGCATTATCCCGCTTTGACACATTCACGGTCGGTGAATCCTTCCACCCTTCTGATGAAGCGGCGCATGCCTATGTGAAGAAGGACAACCATGAACTGGATTCCATCTTCAGCTTCGCCCATCTGGATTCTGATAATATCGCTGCGAAGAAGTTCTTTCCGAAGCCGTTTGATCTTCTGCAGTTCAAAGACGGTCTGCTGAAACCGCAGATTTCCAATTATTATGACGGATGGAATACGCTGGTTCTTGAGAATCATGACAATCCGAGATGCGTAAACAGATTCTCAATCAATACGAAGAAGTACAGATATGAGGCAGCGACGATGCTGGCGGTAATCACCTTCATGGGATTCGGTACACCATTCATCTACATGGGACAGGAAGCCGGACTCACCAACTGTAACTTCAAAAACATTGATGAAATGAAAGATCCGGTCAGCCACTTTGTCTATGATCTGATGTGCTCCTACGGCATGCCGAAGTCACTTGCCTTCCGCTTTATCAGATACGGCGCAAGAGATCACGCAAGAGTTCCGATGAGCTGGGATGATTCCGTCAACGGCGGCTTCAATGAAGGACATGATACATGGCAGTGCGTCAATCCGCTGTACAAAGATATCAACATCAAAAAGGATCTCGAAAGTGAGAAGTCCATCTATCGCTTCTATCAGAAGCTGATCAGCATCAGAAAGACAAATGAAACAGCCATTCTCGGTATCACGAAGGAATACGATCATGCCAACAGACATGTGATTGCTTACAGCAGAACGTATCATATGAGCAGGCTGTTTGTCTGCGGAAACTTCAGTTCCAAGACCGTCACATACACCATTCCCTCCTGGGCAAAGGACGGAACTGTTCTGATTAACAATTACGATGATCTGGAACTGCATGGTCAGAAGCTCACACTGAAACCATATCAGGCAGTTGTATTTGAGACAGGAAACTGAACAGCTTCCTGTTTTTTCTTCTGAATCGTCCATGGGAATTCTCAGTGCTGTACGATAGAATAGAAATAACAATCCAAGGAGAAAACCATGACAGAAATTACCGAGAGCGTGCAGATCGTTCTGCCGCAGCATTGCAACGGATATAAGAAGCCGCGTCTGTTCGGCGGACAGCTGATGGCATGGATCGACGTGGTCGGCGCAGTTGCCGCCAAGAGATACGCGAAATCCAATGTCACGACCGTCTGCGTGGACAATCTGAATTTCCTCAATCCCGCCTTTCTCAATGAAACGGTGCTGATGCAGGCATGCGTCACATGGACCGGAAGAACATCTCTGGAAGTCAGAGTGGATACATTCGTTGAGCGCATTGACGGCACAAGAGAAAAGATCAACCGTGCCTATCTTGTCTTTGTGGCACTGAATGAGAACAATGAGCCCGTTCCCGTTCCTGAGTTCCATCCGGAAACACAGGAAGAGGCAGATGAATTCGAAGCCGCAATTGCCAGACGCTATGTCCGTCTGAACCGCTGAAACACTTTGCGTTTTTCTTAAGACAGACGCGGGAGAGCCTGCGTCTTTTAATATGGTGATATAATTGGATACGATTTAAATTGGGGGTGAAATCATGAAAAAGAAAAGAAAACTCAGAACCGGAACGATTCTTCTGGTTCTGATTGCGTTGACTGCCGCAGTGCTTTTTCTGCTGAACAGACCGATGATCGTCATTGAGATGAACGGTGAAGCGGAAACGACAGCGGAAGCCGGCCAGGAATATACAGACGCCGGCGCGAAAGCATGGTATACGGGAAAGATCTTCCGTTTTATCAGATCAGAGATTGAATGCAAAACAGACTCACAGGTCGATACATCAAAAACAGGAGACTATTCCGTAACGTATACGGCAGAGAAAAACAATGTCAAAGGCGAAGCGGTCCGCAAGGTAACGGTAAAGGATACGATTGCGCCGGTGATCACGCTCGTCAGCGATCCTGAGCATTACACACGCTACAACCATCCGTATGAGGAAGAAGGATACAAAGCTGAAGACGCGTTTGAAGGAGATCTGAGTGCGCAGGTCACTGCCGAGGAAGCCGACGGCAAAGTCACATACAGAGTCAGCGACAGTTCCGGCAATACGGCAGAAACAGTCCGTGAGATCGTCTACGACGACAGAGAGCCTCCGGTGATCACACTGGAAGGCGGTTCGGAAGTGGTTGCCTTCAACGGCAGCACATGGGAGGATAAATTCACGGCAGCGGATGACTGCGACGGCGACGTCACGGCAAAAGTAACCGTTGAAGGTTCTGTGGATACTTCCAAAAACGGAAGCTATACACTCACCTACAGAGTCAGCGATGAGCACGGCAACAGCACGGAGCTGACACGCACGGTCTTTGTCAAGAACAAGGGTGAATCCTCTTCCGCTGCTGACAAGGGACATATCGTCTATCTGACATTCGATGACGGTCCGGGCGGTCATACCGACAGACTGCTGGATATTCTCGCGAAATACGACGTCAAGGTCACCTTCTTCGTGACCGGTGCCTTCCCGGGTTCCGCCCACTGCATAAAGCGGGCATATGAGGAAGGACATACGGTGGCTGTGCATACTTATACGCATGACTATTCCAAGGTCTATGCCAGCCCGGAAGCCTACTGGAATGATTTCAACAAGGTGAATGATATCATCGAGAAACAGACAGGTCACCGTTCCACCCTGTTCCGCTTCCCGGGCGGCTCTTCCAACACCGTCTCAAAGAAATACTGCAAGGGTGTTGTTACGGCAGTTGCCCAGCAGGCGGAAGCCAAAGGATACAAGTACTTTGACTGGAATGTTTCCTCCGGTGATGCCGGCGGAACAAAAGAGACCGATGTTGTTTATCAGAATGTCATCAGCGGCATCCAGTCCAACGCAAAAAGAGGACGCGCTTCCGTCGTCCTCCAGCATGACGTCAAGGGATACTCGGTGGATGCGGTTGCCAGGATCATCCAGTGGGGACTGCAGAACGGATACACGTTCATGCCTCTGAGTGAGAACAGCCCGACAGCGCATCACAATATCGCAAACTAAAAGACTTCCTCGGAAGTCTTTTTCTTAAACCCTGTAAATGTAATTGTCCTTGCGTTCCTTCGCAGCCGGCTTATCGCCCTTCGGCCAGCCGATGATCAGGTTACCGATGCCTTCGTACTCCCCTTCAACACCGAGCTTTTCTAACAGTGCCTTGCCTTCTTCGCTTTCGAATTCCTCTTTTGCCCGGTGGATCCAGCATGTGCCAAGTCCCAGCTCTTCTGCCGCAAGCATCATATTGCCCATGACAAGAGAACCGTCATACAGATATGTTCTCACGTTTTTATCAGCGAGAACAGCGAATACATACGGCGCGCCGTAGAACGGATCGAAGTCGCTGTTCATGACTGCCGCGTTCAGTTTTGAAAGCATATCGCGTGTTTCTCTGTCCGTGACGGCAATGATAATTGCGGACTGTCTGCCCATGCCGCTGGCAGCGTAGGTGCCTGCCTCCAGGACTTTGTTCAGAAGCTCTTCAGGAACTGCTTCATCTGTATAGGAACGGATGGATCTTCTGCTTTTGATCAGATCAATTGTACTCATGGTTTCTCTCCTTCCCTTTTATCATAGGCAATGGAATCATTCCTGTCTCATGAAATGATCATTCAAGATACAGGATGACTTCACCTGTCTCCAGTGTTTTTTTCATGTCGATGACTCGCTGGTTTCTGGAACCCCGGAATTTCAGCGTGATGTCCTTGAGATCCTGGATGAACGGACCATCCACCAGGACGTCAAGATAAGAAAGCATTTCATCGGTGACTTCGGTATGCTTTCTCTGTCCTTCCTTCAGGTCTTTGTCATAGACAAAACCGGTATAGGACCAGATATCCTTTTCGGGATATGTTTCTTTTACTTTTCTTAACAGCTTGACCAGTTCCTTCTGATTCTGCGGTTCAAACGGCTCGCCGCCAAGCAGTGTCAGTCCCTGGATAAATTCACTGTTTAAAGCTTCCAGGATCTCCTGTTCTGTTTCAGAAGTGTATTCCTGTCCATAGAAGAAGTCCCATGTCTCCTTCTGGAAACAGCCTTCGCAGCAGTTTGTGCATCCGGAGACAAAGAGCGTGACTCTCACTCCTTCGCCATCCGCGATATCATATTTCTTGATCGTTCCGTAATGCATTGTGTTCTCCTTTTTTGAAAAAGGAGCCTCATCCTGAGGCCCCGTGCTTAGAGATGCAGCACTCTTTCCTTGATTTCCTGGGTTCTTCCCTGGTTCCAGAACTGTGTTCCGATGTAGCCGCATGTGCGTCTTGCGACGCTCATCTTGTTCTGGTCGGTATTGCCGCAGTTCGGGCACTTCCAGATCAGCTTGTGGTTTTCATCCTCGGCAATCTGGATCTCGCCGTCATATCCGCACACCTGGCAGTAGTCACTCTTTGTGTTGAGCTCGGCATACATGATCGTCTTGTAGATATGCTTCATGAGTGCCAGAACTGCCGGGATGTTGTTCTGCATATTGGGAACTTCCACATAGGAGATGGCTCCGCCCGGAGACAGCTTCTGGAAGCGTGCTTCCTTTGTCAGCTTGTCGAAGGCGTTGATCTCTTCGGATACGTGGATGTGATAGCTGTTGGTGATGTAGTTCTTGTCGGTAACACCTTCAATGATGCCGAAGCGCTCCTGGAGGCATTTCGCGAACTTGTATGTTGTGGATTCCATCGGTGTTCCGTAGACGGAGAAATCGATGTTTGTGTCAGCCTTCCACTTCGCGCAGGCATCATTCATGTGCTGCATGACTTCCAGACCGAACTTCTCTCCTTCCGGTGTGGTGTGGGAAAGACCTGTCATGTACTTCACGCACTCACACAGTCCGCCATAACCGAGGGAAATTGTGGAATAGCCGCTGTAGAGCAGCTTGTCGATTGTCTCGCCCTTTTCCAGACGGGCAATGGCGCCGTGCTGCCAGAGGATCGGTGCAACGTCACTCGGCGTGCCGAGCAGTCTGTTGTGGCGGATCATCAGCGCTCTGTAGCAGAGATCGAGTCTTTCATCGAAGATCTGCCAGAACTTTTCCATATCCTTTCCGGAAGAGCAGGCAATGTCCACCAGGTTGATCGTAACAACGCCCTGGTTGAATCTGCCGTAGTACTTGTGAACGCCTTCCTTGTAATTCTTTGCGTGTTCGGGATTGCCGAATGTGCCTGTATCGGTGAATCTGTCCGGTGTCAGGAAGGAACGGCATCCCATGCATCCGTAGACGTCGCCCTTGTATTCCTTCATCATCTTCGCGGAGATGTAGTCAGGAACCATTCTCTTGGCCGTGCACTGGGCAGCCAGCTTTGTCAGATACCAGTATTTGGAATCCTCATGGATGTTGTCTTCATCGAGGACATAGATCAGCTTCGGGAACGCCGGTGTGATATAGACACCCTTTTCGTTCTTGACGCCGAGCATTCTCTGTTTCAGCATCTCTTCAATGATCAGCGCCAGGTCATCTCTTGTCTGGCCTTCTTCCGCTTCATCAAGATACATGAAGACGGTGACGAAAGGTGCCTGTCCGTTGGTTGTCATCAGAGTGATGATCTGATACTGGATCGTCTGCACGCCGGTGCTGATTTCCTTGCGCACTCTCTTTTCGGCAATCAGGTTGACCTTTTCATTGTCAACGTCAATGCCGGCAGCGCTCAGCTCTTCAGCGACGGCTTTTCTGTGCTTCTGTCTGGAGATATCGACAAACGGCGCAAGGTGTGTCAGGGACACTGTCTGGCCGCCGTACTGGTTGGAGGCAACCTGGGCGATGATCTGTGTCGCGATATTGCAGGCAGTCGCGAAGCTGTGCGGCTTCTCGATCGCTGTCTCAGAGATGACTGTGCCGTTCTGAAGCATGTCCTCCAGATTGATCAGGCAGCAGTTGTACATCGGCTGGGCGAAATAATCGGAATCATGGAAATGAATGATTCCCTTCTCATGGGCATCGAGAATATCCTGGGGAAGCAGGAAACGTCTTGTGATATCCTTGGAGACTTCACCTGCCATATAGTCACGCTGGGTGCTGTTGACAGTCGGATTCTTATTGGAGTTCTCCTGCTTGGCTTCCTCGTTGTATCTTCCGATCAGAGAAAGGATCTGCTTGTCGGTTGTATTTGCTTTTCTGACAAGCGCTCTTTCATAACGGTATGTGATGTAGTTGTGGGCAACCTGATAGATCTGAGATGCCATCAGCTCGTTTTCCACCATATCCTGAATCTCTTCAACAGAGACGGCACGGTTCATTGCCTGTACTTTCGCAGCGACACGATCCGTGATTCTGCTGATTTCTTCATCATCTGTTCTCTTTGTCGGCTCTGTTGCCGCATTGGCTTTTGCGACCGCATTTCTGATTTTGGCCGAATCAAAAACGACTTCCTCGCCGCTTCGTTTAATTACATTCATATTTCTGACTCCTTATCAAGAAAGTTGGATTTCCAACGATTATCTTGCAAAGACAAATATACGGCATCCGCATCCAAATGACAAGCGGAAAGAGCGCCCCATAACAAAGTCTTTTTTTCACAAATGCAAACGTATGAAAAAAAGTGTTTCACGTCATTCGGGAAACACTTTGAATGCATTACTGTGCCTTGGAAAGCACGTCTTTCATATAGGCAAACCAGAAGCTTTCACCGGCATATTTCTCCCAGAGAAGATACCCTTCCTCCTGCATCATCTGCTTTTCCGGTCTGCCGGCAAATACCGAAGCGTTGAAACGGGCACCGAAATCATTCATGATTTCCTTCTCTTCCAAAGAGATATCCAGCCCTTCCGTCTGTTTTGACACAGAACTTCTGGATTTTGCGTAGAATCGCTGTTCCGCCTCTTCTTCCAATACACCGAGCGGTGCTTTTTCATAGCTCACTTCCATCTCAGGCGTAACAGTGATACGGGCGTATTCCAATGGTGCGACACTGACAGCGCCCATGCAGATATCCGTCAGTCCTTCATATACCGAGCGGTGTTCAAGATGCGAGTGTCCTGAGAAGTTCCACTGCACATCATATCTGACAAGCAGATCACGGACTTCGTTCTCATTGGAGATGACGTATCCCTGCCAGAGGATATCACTCTGACGGAGCACATTCTGATGGCTGAAGGTGATCACCTGGATGCCCTTCTCCTTCGCTTCATTCAGATGTTCCTCCGCCCAGCGCAGCGTCGGCTGTCTGATCGCGCCGGGTTCTTCTTCCGTATTGGCATCCAGTCCCATCAGCCAGAGATTCTCTCTGACTTCATAAATATAGGAGAATGAATATTCATCTCTGTACAGACTGTCTTTGTATCCGTAATCATCCATCAGCTCAAGGAACTGGGCAGTGCTCACATTTTCAACAAAGCCTGTCACATCACCAAGATACGATGCCGCATACGGATAGGCGATATCATGATTGCCGGGAATCACCAGCACCGGAATGCCGTCTTTTTCCAGTTTCGCGAAGGCTTCGGAAAGATCATTCATCGAAACGAGCTCGCCGTTGTTTGTCAGATCCCCAGTCACCAGCAAAACATCCGGCTTTTCTTCCCTTGCCCGCGCAAGCAGCGCGTCAAGAATCTCTCTGCTTTTGTCAGTCATCTTGCCGTCATTGTTCTCAATGACTCTCTGCATCGCGATGCCGTCATCGTAGAGCCTGTCAGAGAGAATATGCGGGTCTGTCACGGCAAGGATCTGCACGGTCTCTTCTTTTGATTTTTTCATATCTGTATTTCCGCCGCATGCGCACAGCAGTACCGCTGCCGCTGCAGGCAGAATTGATTTCACCGGTTGTATACGCATCACGGAATCTCCGCTCCAACAGTACCACAGATTCCACCTCAGAACAGAGAAGAATGTTCTCTGTCAGAAAAAACAATGATATTTTTTGACGAGTGTACAGAATTCTCTGTGCCTGGTATCATCATTTCATCATAAGCACGTTTACCTATCTGCGTTTTTGTCAACGAACTTGTTTATATAAGTTGAATTTTATTCCGCTCCGAGATATAGTAAATAAGCTGGTAACAACCAGGAAAAGAGGTAAAGAAATGGAAAAGTTTTTAAAGGCAGGCGCGGCTGCGCTGCTGGCATTCAGCATGGTCGCATGTTCCTCTTCCACACCTGCGGAAGACACACCGAAAGAAGATGACAAGAAGGAAGAAACAGCTGCTGAAAAGGGCACTGGTGTCTACGATGTCACAAACCTGACAGGCGAAGTTGTCAAGGAGCTCTATGTTTACACAGACGCTGCTGACAAAGGCGAGAACTATGCAGGTTCCGGCATGGACAAGAACGCTGCTGTCAAGATCACAAAGGCTGATTTCCCGACAGACACAAAGTTCGTTCTGGAATTCACAACAGAAGGCGGATACACAGGAAGCTTCACAACTCTGAGTGTTGAAGAAGCTCCGATCTACCTGCTGAGCAAGGACCTGATGACAGGCGCTACAATGATCTCCTTCAAGGAGCCGGAAGCTAACGCTGCTTACACAGTCACAAACGTTACAGGCGAAACAGTCAAGGAACTCTACCTGTATGACACAGGTTCCTCTGACAAGGGTGAGAACTATGCCGGTGAAGGCATGGCCAACGACGCTGTTGTTGAACTGACAAGAACACTTCCTGCAACAAAGACAGGCGATGCAGTCTACACACTGGAATTCGTTACAGAGAGCGGTTATGTCGGAACATTCGACACACTGCACTTCGAAGTAGCTCCGATCTACCTCCTGAGCAAGGATATGATGACAGGCGCTACAATGATTTCCTTCAAGAAGCCTGAATAATCCATCTTCACAAAGCCGCAGTCATGCGGCTTTTTCTTTTCCCTCTGCTGTGACATACTGAAGGCAGTACCGGAGGTATATGATGAACGCGGAAAAAGCAATTCTCACAAGAAGAAGCACCAGGGAGTTCAAAGATCTTCCTCTTACCAGGGAAGCACTGGAAAGAATCGTTGAAGCAGGCCGTCACGCTCCGAGCGGCGGCAACAGCCAGTGCACACATTTCTTTGTCATCAGCGATCAGAAGCTGCTGAAAGAACTCGCAGTAAAAGTGCAGGACGCCTTTGCGCAGATGGAACTGAAGGAAGGCATGTACAAAAGCCTTGCCTCTTCCATCCGTCAGTCCAAAACGGGTAAGTATGTATTCCACTACTCCCCTGCCGCTCTGATCGTCACCGCTTCAAAGAAAGACTACGGAAACAACATCGCGGACTGCGCATGCGCTCTGGAGAATATGATGATCCTGGTCAATGAAATGGATCTTGGCTCCTGCTGGATCAACCAGCTGCGCTGGCTCAATGAGGACGAAGGTTTACTCACACTGTTCCGCTCATACGGGCTTGCGGAGGATGAGCGCATCTACGGCGCCCTGGCAGTCGGCATTCCCGATACGGAAGATTCTCTTCCGGCAAGAACACCGCTCGCAAGAACAGGCAATCCTGTCGAATGGATCTGAAAAAGAGGCTTTCACGGCCTCTTATTTCGTATATGGACTGACGGCATCATATTCGCCATACTCGCATCCGGTATGATCGCACAGCAGATCGCCGGTCAGCTTTCCGTCATGAAACAGCAGCACGGTTCCCTTTCCGTTTCCCCCGTTCCAAAGACGCGTGTGACGCATCTGTCCGTCCGGCGCCTCATATCGGATCAGTAACATATCCTTCTTTTCGCATGTGATATCGGTGACCATTCTGTTACGCCATGTTTTCTGTTCCACATGCCATATGATCTGTGTATCTGTTTCCCGGCAGTCAAAGACAGTTCTTGTATTGGTCCAGAATTTTGAGAAATTGAATTCATATTGTTTTCCCTCAAAGAAGAACGCGGAAAGCAGACGTCTCTTCAAGGCAATGGGACCTGCCTTGGGACATCCGCCGCCGATATCGAAGACACTGTCTGTCATTTTTTCTTTTGTCTTTCTGTCCGTCAGAGAACAGGAGGAAAGCCACACCCATGGTGACGTGAAATCCTTTCCCCAGTTCTTATCGGCATAACCGTAACATGTTTCCGGTGCAACGGTATATCTCCTGCCGTTCCAGATGACTTCTCCTTCGTATTCCGTCTTCATACCTTCCGCGTGCCAGAACATCTCAAACAGCTGCAGCGAGCGGAACAGCCTGCCTGCCCCATAGCCGACGTTGAAGGCGGTTTTCTTGCGGATCTTCAGATGCCATTCCATACTGCCGCTTTCGCAGAACCATTCGGGATGTTCTCTGCTTTCTTCCTCCGTTACGGAAACACTGCCGCGTGTTTCCGTCTCATTGAGAAAGCAGTCACCGGCGTGAATGGAAAACGGTGTTCCATACCCGATTTCTGCCTCGCGGATGCCGAAGAAGCGGTGAATCTGGCAGGCGTCACTTCCCCATGTGCCTGCCTTGACCATCAGATAGGAAGGACGGATTCCCTTCTTTCTGTTTTCCTCCAGCTGCCCAAAGACAGGATCATCTTCACCATAGGCCGGATTGCATACGTAGAACTCAATGAAAAAAGGCTTCTCTTCTCCGGTTCCGGCATCTCTTG
>ONSK01000104.1 GCA_900320455.1 uncultured Erysipelotrichaceae bacterium
ATATACAAAAGAATAATACTTTCTATATTGCGCCATTCATCCCATGCCTGAAGGCACGAGCTTTCTGGACGGTTTTCTTAGTAAATGCATCAGAAAATCTGTTCAGTTCATGAGGCTGACGCCGCGGCTTGTACCGATGCGTTCCGCTCCGGCTTTGATCATTTTCTCAAAGTCTTCCTTTGTGCGCACACCGCCGGCTGCCTTGACCTTGACGCCCTCACCGACAGTATCCTTCATCAGCTTCACGTCTTCCGGTGTTGCTCCGGCTGTGGAGAAACCTGTGCTTGTCTTGACGAAATCAGCACCTGCGTTCTTTGCGTCGATGCATGCTCTGACCTTTTCTTCATTTGTCAGCAGGCATGTTTCGATGATGACCTTCAGGATATGAGAGCCGCAGGCTTCCTTGATCTTTCTGATTTCTTCCGTGACATATTCATCATTTCCATCTTTCAGCATGCCGATGTTGATGACCATATCGACTTCATCCGCGCCTTTGGCAACGGCATCCTGTGTTTCGAACACCTTGGCTTCGGTTGTCATTGTGCCAAGCGGGAAACCGACGACGACGCAGACCTTCACGTCTGTTCCTTCGAGCGCTTCTTTTGCGACAGGGATCCAGCACGGATTGACGCAGACGGAAGCGAAATCATATTCCTTCGCTTCTCTGCAGATCTTCAGGATATCCTCTTTTACCGCGTCCGCTTTCAGAATCGTATGATCGATGTACTTGCTGGTTTTCATAACTCTTCTTCCTCCGTAAAATAGTGTTTCTTCAGAACCTCGTGGATAATCGCGTCATCGCCTTCGTAGCTGTCCTTGCCGAACTCACGGTAGATGAACCGTTCATCACCTTTGCCGAGAACGACTACTGTGTCGTTTGGATCGGCGAGTTCAATTGCCTGGCGTATGGCGGCATATCTGTCCTCGAGGATGACATAGTTTGTGTTTTTGATGCCGGAAGCGATTTCCAAAGCGATCTTGCGGGGACTCTCCGTACGCGGATCATCCTCGGTCAGAATGATCATGTCGCAGTATTTGTTCAGCACCGCTCCGATCTTCGGACGCTTGGCGGAATCCTTTCTGCCGGCGCTTCCGGTGACGCATATGATGCGCTTACCCTTCGGCGTGATCGCAGCGGCATACTGGCATACCTTGTCAATGCCGTCCGGCGTATGGGCAAAGTCAATAATGATATTGAACGGCTGACCGTCGTTGATTCTCTGCATGCGGCCTTCGATCTGCCTGAGATTCTTGATCAGAGGAAGCATCTGACTGATGGCAACACCCTTCACATGCAGGACAGCCATTGCCGCAAGCAGATTGTAGATATTGAAACGGGTAACGAGGTTTGTTTCAAGCTCGTATTCCATCTCAGCCGTCTTCAGCGTGAACCTTGTTCTGTCCTTGAGCAGCTGATAAGCAGTGACCTGGTAATCCGCCTGATGATCAATGCCGTAGGTGATGACCCGGCATGGGCAGTCTTCCACGATCTTGACACCGTATGGATCATCGATGTTCACAACCGCGACCGCATCCGGTTTCAGCATGTCAAACAGCCTCTTCTTCGCCTGGAAGTAATTCGTCATCGTGCCGTGGTATTCGAGATGATCACTGGCAAGATTGGTGAATACGGCTGCGTCGAAGTCAATGCTGTCAACGCGGTGCTGTTCAATGCCGACCGATGAAGCTTCCAGTGTGCATGCCTGCATTCCGGCATCCAGCATATCCCGCAGGATACCGTGCAGATCATCGATATCCGGCGTCGTCAGCATCGGCGGCAGCTTTACGCTTCCGTATTCGACAGACACGGTTCCGATGGAACCCGTCGGACTGAATTTATTGAGAATATCGCGGATGATGCCGGCTACCGTGGATTTGCCGTTGGTGCCGGTCACACCGACCATCATCATCTTGTGGCTCGGGAAGCCGTAGAAGGCATCCGCGACCTTGTTGAAGACACTGATGACATCTTTGACACGGATGTATGTGATATTAGAATGACGGATCTCGATCTCTTCGCTGTAGACGATGACAACAGC
Organism: uncultured Erysipelotrichaceae bacterium; assembly: GCA_900320455.1. Lineage (GTDB taxonomy): Bacteria > Bacillota_I > Bacilli_A > Erysipelotrichales > Erysipelotrichaceae > Bulleidia. The sequence goes on from ONSK01000104.1 coordinate 2,040, forward strand.
GCCGTTGCTGATCGCTTCCTCGATGAATTTGTGACCGTCAAACATCATGCCCTTGACGCAGAAAAAGATCGACTGCGGTCTTTTCTTTCTGCTGTCGGACATCAGATTCCTGATCTCTATATCAGGCACATTTTCAAAGAGTTCACTCAGTTTCATATTCTTCTTCCGCGTACAGCTGGCGGTCTCTGTATTCCGTGATCCTGCATCTGAGCAGTCTTCCCTTCGGATGAGAGCCGCGCACCTTCACATGCATGTAATGGGAGTCATATCCCTCGGTATATCCGTCACGTGTCTGTTCGCACATGACACTGACGGTTCTGCCGACCCACGCTTCCGCCTGCCTGTCTGCCAGCTCTTCGGAAAGCGCAAGGCATTTGGCGCTGCGTTCTTTCTTGATTTCCGGAGCGACCTGTTTCATCTCTGCCGCCGGTGTTCCTTTGCGCAGAGAATACGGGAATACATGCAGAAAGCTGAAACGGCATTTCTTCAGGAACGCATATGTTTCCTCAAAATCCGCATCGGTTTCTTCCGGGAAACCGACAATCAGATCGCATGATATCGCAATATCCGGAATCTCTTTTCTGATCCACTCTATTCTATCATAATATTCCGCCGTGCTATACGGACGATTCATCCGCCTGAGGGTGCTGTCAGCACCGGCCTGCAGAGGAATATGCAGGTGTCTTGCGATGCGCTCATCCGACTGCATCAGCCGGATCAGATCATCGGTGATCTCCGTGATCTCAATTGAAGAGATACGGATCCTCTCAAGATCGGAATCTTCCGCTAAGATTCTTCTGATCAGACCGCTTAATGTTTCACCATGTTCCCTGCCGTATCTTCCGGTATGGATGCCTGTCAGAACGATCTCATGATAGGTTCTGCTCAGCTTTACCGCTTCTCTGACTGCTTTGTCAGGTGCCATCGAGCGTTCTCTTCCTCTGACATAGGGAATGATGCAGTAGGAACAGAACTGGTTGCAGCCATCCTGCACCTTCAGATACGCGCGTGATTTTGATTCTGACTGCGCAGCTGCGAGATCATCAAACGGGATCTCATCCATTTCCGTAAAGGCACGGATCTTCTCGTGGTTTTCAAAGTATGAATCAAGATATGCCGGAATGTCCTTCTTGTGTTCCGTTCCGACAAGGATCTCGGCATCCTCCAGCATACCGTCCTGAACCTGGGCATAGCAGCCTGCCATGACGATCACGCATTCCGGTGCTTCACGGCGGATCCTGTGCATCATCTTTCTGCTTTTGGAGGCTGCGACGTTTGTGACGGCGCAGGTGAAGATCAGAGCCGCATCCGCCTTTTCGCTGAAGCTGACACGCTGCCATCCCGCTTCTTCCAGCATGGAGGCGACGCTTTCCGCTTCATATGCATTGACCTTGCATCCGAGGTTGCAGATGCTGAAAGTCTTCTGTTCTGTCATAGATTTACGCATTGTCCTCCTCCGCATGGTTTCTGAAATACTGTTCGGACAGTTCCGAGATCATGGCAGCTGAGGCAATCGCCGCTGTCTCAGCCCGCAGGATCCGGCTGCCGAGTGTCACCGGCACAAAGCCGGCTTCTTCCATTCTGCCGACTTCCGCCGTGCTGAAGCCGCCTTCCGGTCCGATCACGATCATGACGGACTTCTGTCCGGCTATGAGATCGCTTAAAGATTCACCGCTGCCGTAGGCATTCTCATATGCCGCAAGCTTCAATTCAGCTTCCTGCTTTAGAAGCTGTTCGAATGACATCGTCTCTGTCACTTCCGGAATCACATTGCGCTTGCACTGCTCGGCCGCTTCACGGACAATGCCGTTCCATCTTGCCAGCACCTTTTCCGCCTTCTCCGGCTTTTCCTTGACAACACAGCGTGATGAAACAAACGGAATGATCCTGGTGACACCAAGCTCTGTTGCTTTCTGCAGCACAAGCTCGAACTTCTCACGGCGGATCAAAGCTGAGGCAAGAATGACTTCCGCCTTGTTTTCGTTGTATTTTGGATCCTCTTCTGTGATTTCCGCGAGAAAAACACCATCTTTTTTCCGACAGAATGCGTAAAACGCTCTGCCCTGCCATACTAATCTGACCTGTTCGTTTTCAAGTCTGACGACGTCTCTGGCATGGTGCGCCTGCTCTTTTGTAAATATATATGTGCCGCCCGCTTCAACCGGCGTCTCACAGAAGTACTGCTGCATATTGTTTCCTTTCTGTATCTGATGAAAAAAAATCATCCTTTCGGATGATTTCTGATTAACCCTTTCTGAAGAAGCTCGGGATAATGTTGTCGCTGACATCCGTATCGAATCCGATTTCGTCTTCGATATCTTCAACAACATTCTTCTTGGCTACAGGACTCTTTGTCTCTGCAGGTCCGTCTGTAGCGATCATTGTCGGCTTCGGCAGATCAAATCCGGTTGCGATGACGGATACGATGATGGAATCACCGATCTTGTCGTTGATCGCGACACCGAAGATGATGTCGATATCATTGCCGGCTGCTTCACGGATATAGTCAACTGCTTCACTGGCATCGTATGCGGACATGCTTGCGCCGCCGGTGACGTTGATGATCGCGCTCTTTGCACCGTTGATCTGTGCTTCGAGGAGCGGTGACTGGATTGCGCGCTCAGCAGCTTCCTTGGCCTTGTCTTCGCCGTCAGCCATACCGATTCCGAACAGAGCGGAACCCTGTCCTTCCATGACGCTCTTGATATCCGCAAAGTCGAGGTTGATCATTGCCGGAACAGCAATCAGGTCTGTGATTGTCTGCACGCCCTGGCGCAGAACATTGTCAGCTTCCTTGAATGCATCTTCGAACGGAATGTGACCGATGACTTCCAGAACCTTGTTGTTGGAAATGATGATCAGTGAGTCAACATATTCCTTCAGCTGTTCCAGACCCTGCTCAGCCTGAACCATTCTTCTCTTTCCTTCAAATGAGAAAGGTTTTGTGACGATACCTACTGTCAGGCATCCGAGTTCCTTCGCAATCTTTGCGAACAGAGGAGATGCGCCTGTACCTGTTCCGCCGCCGAGACCGGCTGTCAGGAACACCATGTCGCTTCCTTCCATTGCTCTGCGGATCGCGTCTTCGCTCTCTACAGCAGCCTTGCGTCCGTTGTCAGGATTTCCGCCTGCGCCAAGGCCTTCCTTGCCAAGCTGAATCTTGTTGGCTACAGGAGATACATCAAGTGCCTGCAGGTCTGTGTTGGCAACATAGAATTCAACACCCTGAACACCTTCCTGAACCATGCGGTTGACCGCATTGCTTCCAGCGCCGCCGATACCGAACACCTTGATCTTAGCAACCTGGTTGTAAGTTAAATCTGCCATAAGAATTTACCTCTCTCCACTTATTTCTTTCCTTCAAGGAATAAACCTTTGAGCTTGTTTGTCAAAGTATCTTCTTTTGTTCCGTCGCTTCTCTTCTCACGATACGAAACTGCTTTATTGAATGCTTCCATGTCCAGGCTG
>ONSK01000263.1 GCA_900320455.1 uncultured Erysipelotrichaceae bacterium
TATGTATTGTCTGAAGATCCATCATCACACATAATCAGTTCCCAACCGCGAAATGTCTGATTTACTATAGAAGTCAGACTCTCTCTGAGTGTATTACCGCAATTAAAAATGCCCATAATGATGGAAACACGAGGTGTATTATTCATATTTACTGATTCCTTTGATAATCGAAGTCAGTTTTTCATTCACAACAGAGAGTGAAAAACCTTCGATTTTATGCTGATTGTATTTTCTGTACTTTTCTTTTGGCTGGCTGAGAGCATTCAAAATACCATTCTTCCATGTTGCCTTATCGAAAGGAGATTCCAGATAACCACCTGAAGAATCATCAATAAGATCGCGATTTCCTCTGATATCACTGCAGATACATGGTACTCCGGCGGCCATGGCCTCCATCAGACTGACATTCAAGCCTTCCCGAATACTTGGAAGAATGAATAAATCACATGCATGCAGCAAAGCAGAGATATCAGTTCTGTATCCCAAAAGGTGGAGATTAACTCCTGCTGATTCTGCTTCCTTTTCAAGCTCGGGTCCAAGTTCTCCTTTGCCGGCAATGAAATAATGGAACTTGCTGTTATTAATTTCATGCAGAGCCTTAATTACGATCTGATGGTTTTTGTTTTCGTTCAATTCTCCTACTGAAAGGAGCATAACATCATCTTCACTGATTCCAAGTTCTTCACGTATTTGTTTACGGTTAAATCCGTCATTGTTAAACTTGGTAAGATCAATTCCAATACCCGGAAGGTATTCTGTCTGTGCTGCATCCAGGTGCTTAACAGCAAAATCATAATCCTCAGTATTGATTGTAATCAGCACATCTGTTACTTTGCTTAATGCCTTTTCAACAGGATAAAAAGCAGCCCAGTTTTTTGCGGGTGCCCCTTCATAAAAATGGAAACCATGAGCAGTATATATAACTTTTAATCCTTCGTTTCTGAACGGCGCAGCAGCCATTCTGGCTATCACTCCTCCAATCGGACTATGACAGTGAACAATCAGATAATGATTAGTTTTGATGATTTTCTTCAAATCCTCATAGGATTTTTTGATTAGTTTTGGATTAAGTGACCTGGGAACAGGAATATCAAAAACTCTTACACCTTGGTTTTTCAACTCATTTTTCAAATCCTGAGCTTTCTTTGCTGTGATATTTCCGGGCTGAGTGAAATTGGCAGCAACATCTACAGAATAATCAAGAGACTGATATAACGGGATATTCTGTTTGATAAACTGATCAATCATCGATGCTACGGATGTAACAATCAATATCCTCTTTTCAGATCCTGGCCGAATATTATTCTCCGTACAGTAAATAGATTCTGGAAAATCAGTAACGCAATAATCAAACGAGTAATGTGACAATTCCTTATCATAGGTGTTATTGCCGAAGGCTTTTTGAAATACTATGCCTGTTTTACCCGGTATTTTGGTTCCGACAGCTACAGCTGAAGAAAGAAGATGAGACCTGAATATTGATTTACCGTAAACATTCGCGATCTCATGAACCATATTTTCAGTACTTACATATTCATCGTTTTGAGGAAACCAGATACCATTTTCTCCGGAAAGAATCAGTTTGCAAAGAAATGAGCAAAGGTTTTCAATATAGATCATTGATCTTTCGTTCTTGACGTCCGGAAATACAGGAGTCTTTTTTGCAAACTCAGAAAGCGAATTATAGTTTCCTTTACACCCTGGGCCATAAACCATGGGAGGTCTGACTACAGCCACTTTGAAATTCTCATCTTCAATAGCACGGATTGCCTTGTCCGCAAGCCATTTAGAGTCGCCATAAAAATTATCGGGATTTGGAACAGTATCACGTGTAATAACGGGGTCGCCATTAATATGAGACTGCTGCCCATAAATAATCATTGAAGACATGAAAATGAACTGTTTGACGCCATCAGCCTTTGCTTTTAAGGCGGTTTGGATAGCAAGGTCAGTATTTATCTTATAGTATCTTTCCTTATCCTTTTCAGAGACATTCCTGACATCTGCATGTGCGATTCCAGCAACATGAAAAACAGCATCATAAGGGCTGAAATCTTTTTCTCTCCAGTAATCTCCTACCATATCACATGATTCAAATCTGATATTCGGATAATGTACTTTTGCAAACTGACACAGCGAGTCTCCGATAAATGAACCTGCCCCGGTAATCAGAACGCTTTTATTGGACAACTCATCGATAATAACGTTTTTGTCGCAACCATAAACAGAAGGAGGATCGTTTTCCGGGACACTATCTCTTTTTGTCTCATTCTTCTTCATTTCGCCGGTACCGCCTTCGACAACACCCTCATGTTTCAATACGGAAGTGATCGTTCCGAAGAAGCATTTCACATCCATTTTGAAACCGGAAAGCGAGCTTTCCTTCAGGGCTTTGACATAATCACCGTCAAACTTCGCCTTGACGGGGATCTCCAGCTCATCACGTCCGTTGATCTGCGCCCAGCCGGTCAGACCCGGCACAACGTCGTTGGCACCGTACAGATCACGTTCCGCAACCAGGTCATCCTGGTTCCAGAGAGCCGGACGGGGACCAATGATGGACATGTTTCCGGCGAAGATATCCCAGATCTGGGGCAGTTCATCGAGCGAGTATTTGCGCAGGATGCGTCCGACTCTTGTGATGTACTGATCGGGATTGTCCAGCAGATGTGTCGGTGTATCATGCGGCGTGGACATCTTCATTGAACGGAACTTGTGCAGGCTGAAAAACCTCTTGTTCTCGCCGACTCTCTTCTGCGTGAAGAGAACAGGTCCCGGATCATCGATGTAGATGGCAGCTGCCAGCACACCGTATACCGGTGCCAGTGCCGCGAGACCGCAGAAGGACAGCGCGGAATCAATTGCCTTCTTACCGTGCTTTTCATAGAAATTCTTCTTTTCCGGCACAGCCTTTACTTCTTTCGCATTCAGATACTGATTATCCTTATTCAGCACTTCATTCTTCTTGTTCTTCTGACTGGCAACCGCACGCAGGATGCCGTACGAGGCACCGAGCACCGTCGCGGCGATCAGCAGCTTTTCACCTGTATTTTTTTTTCTGTTCATGACTGTAGCTCCTTTTCGACAGGGATCTTCCGCGGAAAAACCTGCCTGATATAAAAAGAGAAGAGATCAGAAGATTTCTTCTCAGAGATTCTTTGTGATTTCATCAATGTTGATGGCAAAGGTCTTGTTGATTTCCTCTGCCGGGTGGTAGGTCTTGACGATCTTCGCAACACGTCTGCGGATATCCGGATCATTCCGGTATGCCGCCAGCATCAGATCCTCGATTTCCGCCAGGAATTCATCGGTATCGAACGGAATCGGACAGCCGATATGAATCAGATCATTGTCTGTCTTTCTGAGGCCTTCTTCAGCCATCAGCTTTTCTTCATACAGCTTTTCGCCCGGTCTTAAACCGGTGTATTCGATCTTGATATCGACATCCGGCTTGAGACCGGAGAGTCTGATCAGGTTTCTTGCGAGGGTATCGATCTTGACCGGTGAACCCATATCAAGAACGAAGATCTCGCCGCCCTTGGCGTATGTACCGGCAAGCAGGACAAGAGAGACCGCTTCCGGAATGGTCATGAAGTAACGGATGATGTCCGGATGCGTAACCGTGACAGGACCGCCCTTTTCAATCTGCTTGCGGAAGATCGGGATGACAGATCCGTTGGAACCAAGAACATTTCCGAAGCGGACAGCGACGAATTCCGTCTTCACATTGCGGAAGATTGCGCCGGTGCCGTCCTTGTCCGCATTCTCCTCACCGACATGGGTGAACAGCTGCGGGATCTCATTGGCCTTGCCTGCTTTGATCTTCGCATCAAAGGACTGGATGACCATTTCACACAGACGCTTGGAAGCACCCATGATGTTGGTCGGATTGACAGCCTTATCGGTAGAGATCAGAACGAAGCGCTCGCACTGGTTGACCATTGCGGCATAGGCTGTCTTATACGTACCGATGGCGTTGTTCTTGATCGCTTCACAGGGAGAATCCTCCATCAGCGGCACATGCTTGTGGGCTGCTGCGTGGTAGACGATCTGCGGCTTGTACTTGTGGAACACGCTGAAGATCTTGCGGGAGTCACGGACAGAACCGATCAGCGTCACAAGATTCAGATTCGGATATTTTTCCTTCAGCTCCAGCTGAATGGAATACGCGTTGTTCTCATAGATATCGAAGATGATTAACATCTCCGGATGATGGCTTGCGATCTGACGGCAGAGCTCCGATCCGATGGATCCGCCGCCGCCCGTTACCATGACGCGCTTGCCGTTGATGAAGTCAAACACCTCGGTAAGATCAGCACGGATCGGATCACGTCCCAGCAGGTCTTCGACAGAGACCTTCTTCAGGGAGCTGACGGTGATCTGACCGGTTACCAGCTGATACATGCCGGGGAGCTGTTTCAGCTCGCACTTCGTAGCATTGCATATGTTGAGGATTTCACGCTTCTGTTCCGCGGTAGCGGAAGGAATCGCGATATAGATCTTGTCAACGGCGTACTTCTCAGCAGCTGCCATGATTTCATCACGGCCGCCGACAACAGGAACACCGTCGATATATCTGTTCCATTTGTTCGGGTTATCGTCGATGATGCATACAACCTCATCCTCGATTTCCTTCGCCGACTGGATGTCACGGATGATCATTTGACCGGAAGAACCGGCACCGATCACCATGACCTTCTTCTTGTCTGTCTTCGCAGGTGTGACTGCTCTTGAGCGCAGTAACAGATAGAAGCGGTATGAGAAACGAATGCCGAGCACTGCGAAGAACTGCAGAAGAGCGCCGATGATGTAATAGGAAATCGGGAACTTCTGGAACATCAGTGTAATGGCAACCGCATGGAAGATCACAGTGATGACAGTTGCCTTGATGATGCGGTAGAGCTCCGTGTAGCTGGCGAAACGCCAGATGCTCTGATACAGCTTCATATACCAGAATACCGCCAGACATACGACGGTATAAATCGGCACAAAGCGCAGCCATGTATTGATGAAAATAGGCGGTATACTGCTGTATCTCAGGTCAAAGCGCAGCCACAGCGCGAACGCGTATGACAGGTTGACCACGAAGATATCATAGATTGCCAGTCCCAGTGATATTTTCTGCCAGTGTTCAAGCTTCATTCTTTTCTTTCCCTCTGTTTTCATGATAGCTTCCCCCGTTTCTGTATTTGTGCTGTCAGTTCTGCGTGAAGATCGTTGTATCATCTGCCGGGAGCTCACCCTGCGTGACAGTTTCGCCATTCAGGACTCTTGTCATTTCTCCCTTGATGAATTCCACCTGCTGTGCGTACAGCCAGTTTACGTACAGCTTCTGGGCGCCCATGGATGCTGTCGGCTGCATATCTCCTCTTCCTCCAAGGTGATAGCTGATGATATTCCATGGCGTATTGTTGTCCAGCTGATTCTGGACGATCTGGTAGATATTGTCCGTGCTGTAGGATGTGATGAACTGACCCTGTAGAGAATCCAGCACCGCTGTAAAGTTCGTAAGCATTTCTGTGCTTGTCAATTTGTTAATGACTGCCTTTAAAACGATTGTCTGATGCTCACTTCTTCCGTAGTCACCTGTTTTCAGCAGATGACGTTCACGGCAGTATGCCAGTGCCTGATCGCCATTAATATGAATAAGGCCTTCCTTAAAACTATATCCACCGAGTCCGCTTTCTGTTTTGAAAGAATACGGGTTTTCAACATCAATTCCTCCCAGAGCATCAATAATATTTTTGAATGTTCGGAAGTTAACTACAAAATAGTCAGTGATTTCAGTATTGAGAACTGCAGAGAGTCCTTCTGCTGTATTCTGGATACCGTTGTTTCCAAGATGCGTCAGCTTGTCCATGCCGTTTCTTAACGCAGGATTCTTCAGATATGAATCTCTGGGAAAACCCGCAACGAGGAGCTGTTTTGTGTCCGGATTAACGGTCATGACAATGTCAACGTCCGTTCTTCCATATACCTTAAGCTTATTAGAACGTGTATCTTCACCCGCCACAAGAATTGTAAATGGTTTTAAGCCTTTTTCTTCTTCAGCAGGAGTCGGTGTCGGTGTCGGTTCCACCGCAACCTCACGTGTGATCTGCTTGATGATCTGGACGTCAGCCTTGAAGTTCTCAAAGCCTTCCAGTTCCTCAACACTCTCTTCAAATACTTCGTTCAGGATCAGGCATTCGCCTTCGCCGTTATAGAAGGAAGAAACAGCATCCAGAACGTCCATCTTGGATACAGTCTGAACATCTTTGGAGAACGTCTTCTTCAGCTCTTCCAGCGCGTATTGCTGGTTATCCAGGTCCATTGCCTCCTGGATGATGAAACGCTTGTCGCTGTAATCCGTGATCTCCGTGCTGGCAGTTGTGTCAGTAAAAATTTCCGGATGGGCAGCCTTGTATTCAGAAGTAAACGCGTATACGTTCATGACGAATTCTTCTGTATCACCCGTATCTGTAAAGATACCTCTCAGCTTTGCCTCAAGGAACGGCAGGAATGCGCATACGATCAACATGAATGCGGAAAGCACTGCATTAATGATGGGAACAACCTTTCCCCTCTTTCTCTTCGTCAGGAAGGAGAGAACTGCCATCAGAAGCACAAGCGCCGCAAGCAGGATCAGCAGCGGTGTTTTGAATCGTTTCGGGAATACGATGAATCCCGTCAGTACGAAGTACAGAATGACAGCCGATACCAGAAGGACCAGCCATGTCACAGGTTTCCAGTTTACTTTTCTCTTTTTTGCCATATAAAACTACTCCCCCACGGTTATCACCGTGTTTCTGTCAGCGATATTGATTGTAATACTTTTCTGAAAGATTTCTATATAAATAAAGAAGCTTTAAAACTTTTCGGCAGTGACTGCGCCTGCCAGCGGCATTCTGAATCTGTCACAGATTTCCAGATAGTTTTCAACAGTATCGTTTTTTGTCTCCTTGAACATCACAAACAGCACAGCAGCGTCGCTTTCAGAAAGCTCACGCAGTCCCGTTGATGAAGATGCGGGTCTGCCGGCGGTGATTTCCACGCCATTGATCTTCGCTTTGACAGCTTCGGCGATTTCTTCCTCTTTGGCATCATCAGACGTCAGAATGAAATACAGCTTCTGCCAGCTGTTTTTGCCGGCGGTGATCTCAATATCAGACGCAAGCAGATCAATACGTTCCTCACTTGAGAAGGAATCCGCCCGGCGCAGCTTCATGACAGCGTCTTTGACGATGCCTTTCGCATCATCCTTAAGCGACACAGAGCCGAATACCGGAATATCCGCATTCAGCAGCTCACCGCCCGTATTGACTGTATTCTTCAGGGTATATGTCGCAAGCAGCTTTGCCATGATCAGCGCAAAGCCCGCAAACAGACCGGCAGCCGTGTATTTCTTAATGGATGGTCCGGCTGTTAACGGTCTCTTGTTTATGTAGGCATCGATCAGATCATAGTATTCCTTCTGTTTCTGGTTCAGTCCGTTATACGCCTCTCCTCTGGCTTCTTTCTTTGCGTACAATTCCGTCACATCCGTACGCTCTTCTGTTGTCAGCTGGGCGCTTGCGTTTTTGACTTGCATGTCGGTAACCGGCTTTCTTCCCATGCTTTTCACAAAGGCATATGAGAATGTCAGCGCTCCGAACAGGAGTACGGCAAGTACAACCTGTTTCCACTTCAGAAGAATATCAGCGCAAAGATCAGGCACATATATCTGTTTTTCGTTATTATATTTCCTCATAAGCCGCTCCATCCGAACATAAAAAACTGCCACATTTACAGCCCGGCAGCCACAGGCGCAAGAAACGCAAAGTAATCAGATTTTAGTTTGCGTTTGTATCATTATATCATTGCGGGCATATCTATTTACGTTGATATGCACGTAATGCACAATATATACACGTATGGCGTTCATTTGATCAGAAACAGCTTTTCCCGGAAGATCCGGATGCGCGAAAGCAGCCAGATGATAAGAATACTGCCGCCGACGCTGACAGCTTCCAGGTACGCCATCTGCATTGATCTGTGCCATCCCGCAAAGTCCTGATACCAGTAGATATACTGCACAATGAAGACATGTACAAGGTAAATCGCGAAGGAAATACGGCTGATCCAGGAAACACATCCTAAAAGAATTTCATTCCTGATTGCCTTGATTCTGCGCAGGGAATCAAACAGGAATACGGAACATAACAGTATTCCCGGAGATGTATAGGATACCAGATGTGATGTCCAGGAATAGTCATAGTACTGCACGCGGCAGAAAAGAACATACGCAGTCACACTGATGCACACACTCAAAGAAACCGGTATTTTATCCAGCCTGCCCTGATGGATCCAGTAACCTGCCAGGATATAGACAAGATACAGCGAAAAAAGATTGCCGGAAGATAATCCCATGGATACAGGTTCCATGTCCCATATTGGCAGATACACATTGAGCGTTGGAATCACAAAGGACAATAACACAACGATACCGGCAGGAATCATTAACAAAGACGGCACCGGTGAATGATGCAGGAACCAGTTCAGCACCGGCAGCAACAGGTATACCGGAAGGATCATCTGCAGGTACCACATCGAACTGAAGACCTTCATATCCATAAACAGCATCGTCTTGATACATCCAAATACAAGATCACTGACATTTGTCATCACGAAGGAAGGTTCAAAGAATACATGAAACCAGTACCCGAGAAACAGCCAGATTTCTGTTGTGACAAAAAAACTCAGGAAATTGTGTTTCATGAATCTTCGGAAATCATCCTTTGTTTCCATCTTTCTGCCGAGGATCAAAGCTCCGGTAATCATCAGGAACAGAGGAACACCGATGCGGCTGAAGACGGTGACGGCAGTCTTCAGAAAGATGGAAGCACGTGAAAGCTCGTGAAACTCCTCGATGATGCTGGCTTTCACGTAATTTGTATATGTTCTGTTGACCGCATGATTCAGACTGATGGAGAGAATCGCGATGCATCTGGCAATATCCAGATAGATGATACGCTGTCTCTTCATTGATGCGCCATGCCCGTAAGCAGAAGAAAAGAACCAGTCCTGTACATCGAGCTTCCTTTCTCCCCAAAGCATGCACGCATATTTGTATGCATGTCAAATCATACCATGCGTGCAGACTTAATTCAAAAGGCATGATAAAAACACTTTCAGAAACCGCAGAATATTTCAGCTTTTCTCCGAGAACTTCCTGGCGTGATAGTAAAACGAATTCAAAGACATGCCGAGTCTTCTGGCAGCTTCGCCTGCCCTGATTTCATTGCGTTTCCATTTGCGGCACATTTCTTCAAATCCCTCGGGAAGATCCGCTTCCGGTCTGCCAAACCGCACTCCTCTTTGTCTGGCCGCTGCGATACCTTCCGCCTGTCTCTGGCGTATGTTTTCCCTCTCGTTCTCTGCCGCGAACGATAATACTTGCAATACGATATCTGAGAGAAATGTTCCCAGGACGTCTTTTCCTCTTCTTGTGTCCAGAAGGGGCATATCAATGACGACAATATCAATTCCCAGTGTCTTGGTCAGATACTGCCATTGTTCAATGATTTCTTCATAATTGCGTCCAAGGCGGTCGATGCTTTTCAGATACAGCAGGTCGCCTTCCTTTAATTCCCTGACGAGCGCTCTGTACTGCGGTCTGTTGAAATCCTTTCCGGACTGTTTGTCGATGTAGATATGATGTTCGGGTACCCCGCAGGACCGCATGGCAATCATCTGCCGGTCTTCGTTCTGGTCTCTGGAACTGACCCGGACATAGCCGTAGATTTCACACATAACTGCTCGCTCCTATATAAAACAAATACATGGTATATATCCTTTTTTCAACTTAAATACTTTTCCAAATAAAAACGAGAATGTTTCCATCCTCCGTGTGAACTACAGCATAGTCGTCTGAATGTAACTGAAGATCTGTACTGTAAACCAGCGGAAGTGCGGATGAGTTAACTGACAGGGTGCCACCGGCAGTCATGATTCAGGCTGCCGGTTTCCCCACTGTTCTCCTGTAAAATCGAACAGACTGTCTGCACAGTCTGTCCGTGTATGTTATAACCGGCCAGCGATTGCTTTGGGGGAAGATGACCGGCAATAACCCAAGTTACATAGCAGAAGCAGAGTTCAGGCGATGCCGTTCCTCTGCCTCCGCTCAGGCTATGGTTTCAGTGGAATCCGGATGAAGAATTACTTCTTGGCGAAGAATTCCTCTTCCTTTTTCCTGTTGATGATCATGATGATCAGTGCTGCGAGGAAGACCATCAGGCTTCCTGCCAGTGTGAAGCAGTGCATTCTGAATGCTCTGTAGTCTGCCTCATCACCTGTCTTCGGTACATACGGTACAGTGTTGATCACTTCATTTGTATCGTATTCATTCGCACCGTCGATTACATGCGCTGTATTCGGAATCTCGACAGCCTGTGTGACGTTGTCAACCTTGACAACGAATGTGACTGTGACAGACTCACCGTCCTTTACCTTCAGGTTCCATGTCACTGTGCCATCCGCGAATGTTCCGTCGTTCTGGGCATTGACGAATGTTGTGTGAGCAGGAATCTTATCTGTGATCGTAACGTCTGCGTCAGCGCCTGTTGTGTTCTTGTATGTGATCGCATACATCAGGTGATCGCCGGACTTGACTTCCTTGCCGTCGATGGAAACTGTTGTGTCTTCAGGTCTGAATACATCCTTGACCGGAGGAGTCGGGATCGTGTTGACAACTTCATTTGTTGTGTATTCGTTCTCGCCTTCTTTGACCTTTGCGTCATTGACGACCTTCTCGCCTTCTGTTTCTTGATCGACTGTGACCTTGAAGGATACTGTGACAGATCCTTCATACGGTACTGTCAGTGTCCATGTGATCTTGCCGTCTGCGTAGACACCGCCGTTGTCTGCGGAGCCTTCCACATATGTTGTGAACTGCGGGATCGCATCTTCGATTGTGACTTCAGCTTCTTTGCCTGTCGCATTCGTGTAGCTGATCTTGTATGTCAGTTCATCACCCGGCTGGACTGTCTTGCCGTCGATGGATGTTGTTGTGTCAGAAGACTTGAAGACTTCCTTCACAGGCTCGCCAGGTACGTAGTTCACAACTTCGTTTGTTGTGTACTCGTTTTCACCCTTTCTGACTTTCGCCGTATTCGGGATTCTGACGCCGTCCGCATCATCATCAACCTTGACACTGAAGGCAACCTTCACTGTCTCTCCATTGTTGACAACCAGGTTCCATGTGACTGTGTTTGTCGCTTCATCATATGTTCCGCCTTCTGTTGCTTCAACGAATGATGTGTACTTCGGCAGTACGTCTGTGATTGTGACATCCGCAGGTTCTTTCTCACCTGTTGTATTTGTGTAAGTGATCACGTATGTGAGCTGTTCGCCCGGCTTGACCTGCTTGCCATCGATAGATGTTGTCAGATCATCACTGTAGAAGACATCCTTTGTCGGAGGTGTCGGGATGGAGTTGACGACTTCATTTGTCGTGTACTCATTCTCGCCTTCTCTGACAAGTGCGTTGTTGACAACTTCTTCACCGGCTGTGTCTTCATTGACCTTAACCTTGAAGGAGACTGTGATCTCTTCTTCATATGCCAGTGTCAGTGTCCATGTGATCTTGCCGTCTGCGTAGACACCGTTGTTGTCAGCGGAGCCATCCACATATGTTGTGAACTGCGGGATCTCATCTTCGATTGTGACTTCAGCTTCCTTGCCTGTCGCATTCTTGTATGTGATCTGGTACAGCAGCTCTTCGCCCGGTTCAACCTTGTTTCCATCGATAGATGTTGTTGTGTCTGCCGGCTTGAAGACATCTTTGACAGGATCCTTCGGTACATAGTTCACAACTTCATTTGTTGTGTACTCGTTTTCACCCTTTCTGACTTTCGCCGTGTTCGGGATCTTGACGTCTTCTGCGTCATCATCGACCTTGACACTGAACGCTACGTTCACTGTCTCACCGTTGTTGACAACGAGTGTCCATGTGACTGTGTTTGTCGCTTCATCATATGTTCCGCCTTCAGTAGCTTCAACGAATGATGTGTACTGCGGCAGGACATCAGTGATTGTGACATCGGCAGTTTCTTTCTCACCAGTTGTGTTCGTGTATGTGATCACGTAAGTGAGCTGTTCACCAGCCTTGACCTGCTGGCCATCGATGGATGTTGTCAGGTCATCGCTGTAGAAGACATCCTTGACCGGAGGAGTCGGGATCGTGTTCACAACTTCATTTGTTGTGTACTCATTCTCGCCTTCTCTGACAAGTGCGTCGTTGTATACAGGCTCGCTGACTGCGTCATCATTGACCTTGACCTTGAAGGAGACTGTAACCTCTTCATCATTCTTGACGTTCAGTGTCCATGTGACCTTGTTGTCTGCGAATGTTCCGTTGTAGTCTGCGCTTCCTTCAACATAAGTTGTGTATTCAGGAATTGCGTCTTCAATCGTTACATCAGCGTCTTTGCCTGTTGTGTTCTTGTAAGTGATCTTGTAGAGCAATTCATCACCAGGTTCGACTTTTCTGCCGTCGATACTTGTTGTTGTGTCACCCTCTGTGAAGACATCCTTTTCAGGCTGTGTCGGTGTCGGGTTGATGA
>ONSK01000107.1 GCA_900320455.1 uncultured Erysipelotrichaceae bacterium
AATCCGGTAGCCGGAGCTGCCGTACAGTTCTGTTCCGATACCACATGCACGATGAAAAAGACAGACGCGGAAGGAATCGCTTCATTTACTGCTGAGCCGGAAAAGTATACCGTTCATATTCACAAAGCACCGGAAGGCTATGAAGCATCCGGTGAAGAATATGATGTTCCGGAAGACTTCTCTGATGTGACGATCATCGTGAAAAAGGCATAATTGCATTTCTCGATACGGAAAACAAAGGACTGCGAACTCTGATCAGATTGGAGTACGCAGTCCTTTATTGAAAACAGGCCGTCAGCGTACAGCTGACAGCCTGTGTGTCCACTCGGTTAAAGATTGACGGGCGCGGTTTCTTCCGCGCTGATGTTGTGCTTGTCCGCAAATGCTGATAACATCAAAGTCAGTGCTCCGTCTCCGGTGATATTGCATGCAGTGCCGAAGGAATCCTGCAGTGCGAATACCACCAGCATCAGCGCGGTGCCGTTTGCGTCAAAGCCAAGAATACCGGTTAAAAGACCAAGCGAAGCCATGACGCTTTCCGGTACGATCAGTCCGGCAATGATGCCGATCACAATTCCGATTAACAGCTGCGCAGGCAGACTTTTCAGCATTTTCATAATGATCTTACTCTGTCATCATTCTGATGATTTCAAGGTCGGTTTCACGCATGCCGACTCTTGCGAGTCTTGCGAAACGGGCAATTGAATTCTCAACGCCTTTGACGACCAGACCATCGCCGCCGTAGAACTGCTGACCGTTCTGATACATTTCATATCCGAAGATTCCTGTTTCCACCGCAGTCGCGATTTTTGCGGCACAGGATGACTTGGCGCCATCGCATACAATGCCCGATGTGATGGCGAGAGCGTTGACGATGGTGTGGCTGATATCTTTTTCATTGCCGCCATGCAGGTAAGCGATTCCTGCGCCTGCGCCGGCACCGGCACTGACCGCTCCGCAATAGGCGGAGAGTCTGCCGATTCCTGCTTTCATATGCAGGGTGAGCAGACATGATATCAATAATGCCCGGTACAGCTTTTCCTGGGATACACCAAGACCCTCCGCATAAACAATCACCGGAAGAGAAGCTGTCAGACCCTGGTTGCCGCTGCCGCTGCAGATAACCACCGGCATCTCGCAGCCATTCATTCTCGCGTCGCTTCCGGCAGCCGCGTATGCCTTGGCACGGGTACGGAGCTGATCGGATGTTTTCAGTAAAACCTTGCCGATATTGGCGCCGTAGTCATGTTTCAGACCTTCTTCGGCAATTGCCCTGTTGGCACAGATCATACGGTCGAGAATGTCTCTGACGTCATCCAGATCGCACATCTGTGCGAATTCGCAGATTTTCTCTACACTCAGTAAAGATGTATCCGGTATGTCCTCATTTTTTGTTTCGACCGATGCTTCTTTCTGGAAGAGAACTTCACCGTCTTTCTCAATCAGGATGATATTGGTATGTTCATTGGCAATCCGCACCTTCGCATAGGATTCACCGGCATAGACAGTGATGATCATATCCAGCAGATGTTCGGATTCCAGAGGCAGGATTTCAACTTCGGTTTCCTCCATATAGGAACCGAGCTTTTCCTTCTGCTCATCGCTGACGTGTGAAATCACTTCCAGACCGGCTGATGCGTCCCCGGCAAGAGCACCGGCGCAGGCTGCAGCTTTGATTCCTTTTCTGAGTCCGGTGTTGGGGACAATGACGCTTTTGACATTTTTGATGATATTGCCGCTGGCTTCCACCTTGATCTTTTCCGGCAGTACACCCAGCACTGAACGTGCGGACGCGGCACAATACGCCAGCGCAATCGGTTCTGTGCAGCCCATGGCGCTGATCAGTTCGTGACGCAGGATCTGAACATAAGTCTGGTAGACTCTGTCGTTTCTTTCCATAACGCACCTCTTGATGATTCGTAAATCATTTCTTTAAATCATTTATATCATGTAATGCAATCATCGAAAAGACAAAGGAGAAAAGCAGAGAAGATACAGTACCGGTAGTTTTTGAAGCTACAGGGGTGTATCACCGCTGCCTGCAGAAATATCTTGATGATCATAAAATGCCGTATTACATCATTTCTCCG
>ONSK01000171.1 GCA_900320455.1 uncultured Erysipelotrichaceae bacterium
CAAAGACTCAGAGATGAAGTCGATGAACTGACAAGAATGGTCGAAGCGCTGGAATACGAAAACCAGGGCCTGCACAACAAGCTGGCAGGTACGGATGCGGTGCCGCTTCTGTACATGGGAGAAGAAAAAGATTACTATCAGGGAGAAATCAAAGACATGATACTCTCGGTGCTGAACAATGTATTATCATCCCTGCCTGAAGGTTCCCGCAGAAAAGACATCGTGAATGATATTGTGAGTGCCAATGACTATCAGAAACTCAATGAACAAAGAGCGGAAACGATCCGGAAAATGCTGAAAGACTACACCGGCATGACACCGAAGCTCAGACAGACGCTCGAAGACTACGGATTTGTGATCACAGAAGAGGGAAAACACCTGAAGCTGACATACCATGATGATGAAAGATACTGGACAGTCTTCGCGAAAACACCAAGTGATCACAGATCCGGAAGAAACAACGCTTCCAAACTGATTAAAACCGTATACTGAAAGAACTGATCTGATATGACACTGTACTTATCCAAATCCAGATACTGCAATGCAGTGCAATGTGAAAAGATGCTCTGGCTGTTAAAGAACAAGCCCGAGTGCTTTGATGATTCTTCCAAGAATGAGGCAGTTCTTGAAACAGGCAATGAGGTCGGAGACCTCGCCATGGGTTTATTCGGAGAATATACCGAGGTCCCGTTCGGAGATCTTTCGGAAATGCTGAAGATCACAGACGATCTGATTTCAAAGAAAACAAAGATCATCTGTGAAGCATCCTTCTCCTATGAAGGTCTGTTCTGCAGTGTGGATATATTGAAGAATCTTGGCAGAAAGAATGTGGAACTGTATGAAGTCAAAAGCTCCACATCACTGCATGATGTCTATTACGATGATGTTTCCTATCAGTACTATGTACTGACAAAGCTCGGCTATCATGTGAAGAAGGCATGTCTTGTGCATATCAACAGCCATTATGAACGCATCGGTGAACTGGATCTGAACCAGTTATTCACCATCGAAGATCTGACAGAGTCTGCCATTGCCTCTGTATCAGTTGTAGAAGAGAACATTGCTTATTTCAGAGAATACATGAAGCACAGAAGTGAACCGGAGATGGGAATCGGAGAACACTGCTTCTCACCATACGAATGCGGCTTCTTCCCGTACTGCACAAGAAACCTTCCCAGACCGAACGTCTTTGATCTTTCTGCCGTGCAGCTGAATACCAAGCTCAAATACTATGACAAGGGAATGGTATCCTTTGAAGATTTAGTGAATGCAGGACTCAAGGCAAAGCCTCTCATGCAGGTGGAATATGAACTGTATGACAAAGAGGATTACATTGACAAAGAGAATATCAGAGCATTCCTGCAGGATATCACATATCCTCTGTATTTCCTGGACTTTGAAACCTTCCAGCCGGCAGTCCCTCTGTATGATCATGAATATCCGTATTCACAGATTCCTTTCCAGTATTCCCTGCACTACATGAAGAGAAGAAACGGAAAGCTGTATCACAAGGAATTCCTGGCATATCCCG
This sequence comes from uncultured Erysipelotrichaceae bacterium, assembly GCA_900320455.1. Lineage (GTDB taxonomy): Bacteria > Bacillota_I > Bacilli_A > Erysipelotrichales > Erysipelotrichaceae > Bulleidia. Next base: position 1,532 of record ONSK01000171.1, read on the forward strand.
ACCATGATCCGAGAAGGGATCTTGCGGAAGCCTTATGCCGGGATATTCCGGAAGATGTATGCGTACTCGCATACAACATGGCATTTGAAAAGAGCCGTATCAAGGAACTGGCAAATCTCTATCCGGATCTTTCTGAACACCTGATGCATATCTTTGACAACATCAGGGATCTGATCATCCCGTTCCAGAAGAGATGGTATTACAGCAGAAAGATGCAGGGATCTTATTCCATCAAGTATGTGCTTCCCGCTCTTTACCCGGATGATCCTGAACTGGATTATCATAACCTGGACGGCGTGCATAACGGCGCAGAGGCAGCCGCAGCCTTCAAGGCAATGATGCGCATGGACAAGAAACAGCTGGAAGAATACAGAAGATATCTTCTGAAATACTGTCAGCTGGATACCTACGCCATGGTAAAGGTATTGGAAAAGCTGGAAGAAAGCATCCGATAAGAAAACAGCCGCTGGTATCATCAGCGGCTGTGATATTTATTCATGCCTGTGATTTCCTTCTTCCTGTTTTGCAATCTGTGCAGTCAGATGCATATTGCGGTTATTCCACAGGGGAACAGGTTCGTCGCAAAGCGTTTTCGAAAAGATCAGTGTTTTGTATTTCATACACACTTCATCATCCTCGTTCCGGTATGACTCGGGTGTATACCCGGCAGCTTTGTAGAAGGCAATGGCGGTGTCATTGTCTTCTTCATCTGTGTAAAAACGCGCATATTTGAAATGCCTGGCGGCAGCCATCTCTTCAAACTTCTTCAAAGCTTCGGAACCGAGATGATTTCTTCTGAACTGACTGAGAATGCCGAACCAGCCAAGCCATGCGCTGCAGGGATCATCCTGGAGGCTGTAAATACCGATCACACCAGCGCAGGTATCATCTTCGTAAATCAGATAGTATTCATAATCCGCTGCACCGGAAATGGATTCCTCAAAATTCACTCTTGCGCTTTCATTCGGAAAAAGCGTTTCCTGTACGGAAACAGCGAGTTCAAGATTGTCAGCGCTGATTCTCTCAAGTTTCATCATAGTCTCAATTATACTGATTCTTTCATTGGCAGGATGGATCATGTCACATTTTCCATGATTTTGCGTGATAATGGAAGTAATGATAACGGAGTCGTTTTATGCAGGATAATGATAAAATTACAAAAAAGAATCTGTTGATGTTTCCTCTTGGCACGGTTGGACGCGATATCATGTACAACCTTGTCACCAGCTATCTGCTTGCATTTGTGCTGTTTACCAGAAAACTGGACGCTGCCCAGCTTTCGGCAATTACAGCGATCATGGTGGCTGCCCGTGTGTTTGACGCCCTCAACGATCCCATCATGGGCAATATCATCGAACGCACCAGAACAAAGTGGGGTAAGTTCAAACCATGGCTTCTGATCGGTATTCTCACCACATCCCTGGTGATTTACATGATGTTTAATACAAAACTGCAGGGCTGGGCATTTGTCAGCTTCTTCGGTCTGATGTATTTTGCCTACAGCATCACCTATACGATGCATGATATCTCCTACTGGGGAATGGTACCTGCCCTGAGCTCAGATGCGGATACCAGAAACAAATTCACTTCCAGAGCCACACTGTTTGCCGGTATCGGCGGAATGCTCGCGGCTTCACTGATTCCGATGTTTACAGCCGGCGACAGCGCAATCGGCGGCAATGCCGTGACAGCCTATGGAATCGTAGCGCTTGGCGCAGCGATCCTGGGCCCGCTGTTTCTTGCCTTTACGATCTTCGGCGTCACCGAAGAGAGAAATGCCAATGATGAACCGGCACCTCCCATCAGCTTCAAAAAGATCTTTTCCACGATCAGCGGAAACAAACAGCTGATCTGGATTGCTGTGATCTTCCTGCTTCAGCAGATCGGCAACGGTATTGTACTTTCCGGTATCGGTCAGACATATATCTATGTGCAGTTCGGATACAAAGGTGTATTCTTCACCATGTTCCAGATGCTCGGCATGCTGGTGACAGGCTTCCTCATGGTTTTCTATCCTGCCATTTCAAAGAAATTCGGCAGAAAGAAACTGATGGATTATCTGATGATCATCGCTTCCGTCGGTTATGTCCTCATGCTGGCGGCAGGCTTTGTGCCGCTGCCTTCCGGCATGAAATTCGGTATTCTCACGTTCGGATACATGCTTGCCAACTTCGGCCAGTACGGCTTCTATCTGATCATGATGATTTCCATCATGAATACCGTTGAATACAACGAATACGAACATGGCGTCAGAGACGAAGCAATCATCGGTTCACTCAGACCGTTCCTGACCAAAATGGCATCCGCTTTAACAGTAGCCATTGCCAATCTGACCTATATCACATTCGGCATTCTCAAATACACCAACGGCATTTCAGAATACGAACAGGCTGCCAATGCGGGTGAAATCACCGCTGAGGCAAAAGCAGACGCAATCACACAGCTGCTGAGCAGTGTCCAGAACGGCCAGTCACTGGGGCTTCTGGTTGTTATGACTGTTCTTCCGTTCCTGCTTATGTATGCCTCCTATGTTCTGTACAAGAAGAAATACATTCTGGATGAAGCGGAGTATGAGCGCATCTGTACAGAAATCAAAGCACGGCAGAAGGAAAAGACAGTATGAGCATTACAAAAACCATTCTGAAATTTGCGGCACCGTTCCCGCAGATCGATTCATTTGACCGTTATCTGTTTGTCGGACCGCATCCTGATGATATTGAAATCGGTGCCGGTGCGACAATCGCCGCACTTGCGGACAAAGGGAAACAGATCTCATTTGTCATCTGTACCGACGGCAGATACGGAATGGAACATGCGCCGGAAGGAATGACACCTGAAAAGCTGATTGAAATCCGCAGAGAAGAAGCGATCGCTTCCGCAAAGCTGCTCGGTGTCAGTGACGTGACATTCCTGAACTACTCCGACGGCGGCTTCTATGATCCGAAGGATCTCTTCATATCACTTGCGAAGGTATGCGGCGAAAAGAAACCGGACATCATATTCGCACCGGATCCTTCCGTAACAAGTGAATGCCATATAGATCATCTCAATGCCGGCAAGGCAGCGAGACAGCTTGCTTTCCTCGCACCCTTTGATGCGATTATGAAACAATACGGCGCAGAAAGCGCTCCGGTGAAAGCCATTGCCTTCTACATGACCGCAAAACCAAACCGCTTCATCAGAACCGCTCCGTATCTTTCCAAACAGATTGAATCTATCTTTGGAATACACAAAAGCCAGTTTCCCGAAGGCTGCGCAGATATCTCTTCCATTTCCCTCTATCTGAAACTCCGTGCCTATGATTTCGGTATCAGAAGCTTTAAGGGAAAAGCGGAAGGATTCCGGGTACTGGGAAGAACACACATGCACTGCCTGCCGGAAGCAGGGGACTGAATGAATCAGGAGGATGAGAGTCCTCCTTTTTCTATGGACGCTTCACAACATATAACTCTGATATTGAAATACAACACAAAATAAGTTAAGGTACAAATGTGAGTTAAGAATGGTGAGAACATGGAATATTTAAATCAGGTGTTGGGAATACGTGTTGTATATCAGAATGAAGTGACATCATCAATGCCCAATTACATCTGTGACAGGTACAGGATTCAGGAGGTTACACTGGATGGAAGGGCAGCTGTATTCATTTACCCCAAAGATGAACTGGAAGCAGTGAACGCAGTAAAAAAGCATCTGGAAAGAATTACGGATATCACAGGGACTCCGGCAGTACTGATCCTGAAACATCTGACATATCGTCAGAAGGAATATCTGCTTCGGGATCATATTCCTTTTGTGGTTGAAGGAAGGCAGATCTATCTTCCATTCATGGCTCTCTACCTTCAGGAAAGGGCAGACGCAGAGAAACAGGAACATACGGATATTCTGCCGTCAGCTCAGCTTCTTCTGCTTTGCTATATCTATCACGGATGCGGAGAGATGCTGACAAGCGAAGCGGCTCAAAGACTTGGCTTTACAGCCACATCCATTTCAAGAGCATCAAGACAATTGGAAGAAATGGGACTCATCAAAACTGAAAAACGCGGTATACAGAAAATCATTTACTCGGAGCAGACACCGGAACAAATGTTTTCAATTTCAAAAAAATATATGAGTAATCCGGTAAAAAGAACCATATATGTTAGTAAAGCAGATCTTCACGGTGAATTGCTTCTGAGCGGATACTCCGCATTGTCTGAATACTCTAAAATTAACCCTCCTGCGGCAGAATGCTTTGCGGCTGAAAGCATCGCCGCATGGGAAAAGACTTCTACAAATAAACTGTTCAGCACGGATGACCAGTGTGCAGTAGAACTGTGGAGGTATGATCCCAGGAAACTGTCCCAGGGAAAATGCGTGGACCATCTGTCTCTGGCGCTGACACTCCTTAGAGACAAAGACGAGCGCATCGAAGAAGCTGTGGAAGAGATGCTCGCTGGTGTATGGGAGGATATCAAGGCACAAAAATATGCCAGGTAAAAACTTTCTCTTTCATTTCATCTGTAATTATGTATACTGAAAGTGCCATAGAGAGACAGGTGAGAGACAAGCTCGATGACCCTGCAGCAACCCCCCCAGACAGGGAACGGTGCTAAAGCTTGGACGATGGGAGAAAGATGCAGAACGGGGACTCTCATCGTAACGGTGAGAGTCTTTTGACTCTACTGCCTCAAAGAAGGAGGACAGACAAATGAAAAAGCATACAGAATATCCTGAAGTGGTCAAAGAGTATCACAGCTGGGATCTGGATGGTCATGAAAAATGCACCAAAGAAGAATGGCTTCAGATGGTAAGTCTTTCCGAAAGAAACAAGTCCATTATTCTTTCCGGGATGAATGAAGAAGAATTCAATGCCCTGATGGATTCCCTGAAGGGAACGAAAGAGGATAC
>ONSK01000319.1 GCA_900320455.1 uncultured Erysipelotrichaceae bacterium
ATTACGATCAAATTCTGGGCCAAGAACGATACCAACAAGACCCAGACAGCGATCTATGAGAAGGCGATCGATTCCTTTGAAAAGCTGTATCCGAACGTTCATGTTGAGATGAAGCTTTATACCGATTACGGCAAGATCTATAACGACGTCATCACCAACATCTCCACAAACACAACACCGGATGTATGCATTACCTATCCGGACCATATCGCGACATACATGACAGGCGACAATGTGGTCGTTCCTCTCGATGATCTGTTCGCGAATGAAAAGTACGGCTTCGGCGGCAGTGAGCTGAAATATGACGGACCTTCCGCTTCGGAAGTCATTCCGGAATTCCTGAAGGAATGCATCCTGCAGGATACGCATTACGCGATTCCCTACATGCGCTCAACAGAAGCCGTGTATGTCAATAAGACCTACGTCGAAAAGCTCGGCTATGAACTGCCGGAAGTGCTGACATGGGACTTCATGTTTGAAGTTGCCGAAGCTGCTGTCAAAAAAGACGCAGAAGACAATTATCTGATCAACGGCCAGAAGGTCATGATTCCGATCATCTACAAGTCAACTGACAACATGATGATCCAGATGCTGAAACAGAAAAACGGCGGCTATTCCGATGCCGAAGGCAATATCGAGATCTTCAATGACACGACAAAGGAACTGCTGTACATGGTGGCAGAGCACGCCAAAACTGGCGCGTTCTCAACCTTCAAGATCTCCAGCTATCCGGCAAACTTCCTCAATGCCGGCCAGTGCATCTTCGCCATTGACTCAACGGCAGGCGCTACCTGGATGGGAAGCGACGCGCCGCTGCTGGATATCAGCGAAGACAAGCTCGTGAAGTTTGAAACAGCTGTCAGAATGGTTCCCCAGTTTGACACTTCCAATCCGAGCATGATCTCCCAGGGACCTTCCATCTGTATCTTCAACAAGAAAGACCACCAGCAGGTGCTTGCGGCATGGCTGTTTGCCCAGTATCTTCTGACAAACGACGTGCAGATCGCCTATGCGGAAACAGAAGGCTATGTGCCGGTCACATCCAAGGCACAGCAGGCGGAAGAATACCGTGACTACATCGCAAGAAGCGGCGAGGACAACGAGACGCATTACAACATCAAGATCGATGCCTCAAAACTTCTGATGGAAAACACCGGAAACACATTCACAACACCTGTATTCAACGGTTCCACTTCACTGCGTGATGCGGCTGGACAGATGATCGAAAACGTCACCAAGTCCGTGCGCAGAAAGGAAACAGTAGATGACAGATACATGGAAAAGCTGTTCACGGATGTGAATGCGCTCTACCGTCTTGATCAGTCTTCCGCCTCCACAAGCGGCGAGAAGAAGGATCTCGGACCGCTTCCTGCCACCTCAAAGATCCTACTTGGATCACTTGTCGGCATCTGGGTGCTGATCGGCATCTACACCGGCATGCAGGAAATGAAAAAGAGAAAGCAGCACTGAGAAATAACACACAGGACCGGATCATTCCGGTCTTTTCTTCACCGCTGTATCACGATAAAATATAGGTATCATATACAGGAGGAAAATAATATTATGGGATTTCCTAAAGGCTTCTTATGGGGCGGCGCAGTCGCGGCGAACCAGTGCGAAGGCGCGTATCTTGAGGACGGCAAAGGACTGTCTGTTCCGGATATGCTGCTGGGCGGTGATGTAAACACACCGCGTACATTCCTTCCGGTCACTGATCCGAACGCTTTCTATCCGTCACATGAGGCAATTGACTTCTATCATCATTACAAAGAGGATATCGCTCTGTTTGCGGAGATGGGCTGGAATGTATTCCGTCTTTCCATCAACTGGGGCAGAATCTATCCGAACGGCGATGACGCTGAACCGAATGAAGCAGGTCTGCAGTTCTATGACAACGTATTTGATGAGTGCAGAAAGTACGGTATCGAACCGTTGGTTACAATCTGCCATTATGAAATTCCGTGGGCAATCGTCACAAAATACGGCGGATTCTCCAACAGAGAGGTCATTGATCTGTTCCTGAAGTACTGCGAGACAATCTTCAGAAGATACAAGGACAAGGTCAAGTACTGGCTGACATTCAACGAAATCAACACACCGCTCATGTCACTGGCCGGCGGC
>ONSK01000212.1 GCA_900320455.1 uncultured Erysipelotrichaceae bacterium
AAGAAACCGTCACTGATTGAATTCACCCGTAAATACAGCAACGATGAAGAAGCCTGCTATGACTTCTTCTGGAATGTCAGACATCCGGACGGATTTGTGTGTGAGCAATGCGGATGCACACATTACCGTAAGATTACCAGACATCGTGTGTCTGAATGCACTGAATGCGGACATCAGGAGTATCTGTTTGCCGGTACAATCTTCCAGGATAACAAACTGCCTCTGTATAAACTGCTTCTTGGTTTATTCCTGTTCTTTACAGCTAACAAGGGGATCAGTGCAGCAGAGATGCGTTCGCATCTTGATGTCAATTACAAGACTGCATCTCTGTTATGCAGAAAATGCAGGATTCTTATGGCAGAAGACAACGCATCACATATCCTCGATGCCATGTTCTATGAATCTGATGTCATTTATATTGGAGCTAAATCCAAAGAACCGGGACACCGGGGAATGGGAACAACGAAGCAGCCGTTTCTGACGCTTCTCTCAACCGGTGAAGAGAACAAACATCCGCTAAAGATACGGCTTGTACCGGTCTCAGTTGATTCAGGAGAGAACATAAACCGGTATGTATCATCTTTCGCCAGGCTGTCCGAAGACAGGCTGCTTAACACAGACGGCAAAACAACCTATAACATTCTCAAAGACAGAATTACAGTCAACAACAGTAAGATTGACTACAATGAGGATGACCACAGACTCTTTTGGCTGAATACCATCGTCGGCAATATCCAGAATCAGATTACAGGTATTTACCATGGAGTATCCAGAAGAGACCTGCCATTATTCCTGGCAGAGCAGGAATTCAGATTCAATAACCGCTATGAAGGGAAAGGCCTGATCAATAAGATACGTAACTGTCTGAGTGAATCATTTCCCTGTTCGAGGAGCTTGGTCATATCGGTATTGAACAAAGCATTGCCTCAGTTTACCCCTGCCTGTGTCTGATGGTCAGTCATATTTTGAAAAAGTTCAAAAACTTAAAACATTTTTATACAAAAATAACAGAATCCACAGGTACAATAATACTGGAGGAAAACCACATATGAAAAGAAAAATGAATATCGCATTCGCACTGCTACTGAGCGCATCCGTACTGGCATCAGGATGTTCCGGAAACAAGGAAGCAGCCCAGCCCACTGCACCGTCAGAAGAACCGGCACAGACACCTGAAGCCACAGAGACAGTTCTGATTCAGGTCAACACATACGGACTCGGCAATATCGCAACAACAGACGACGGTACAGAACCGGAATTCGGTGAGTATCCGATCCAGTCTTCCGTGATGAACACAGCCCCCGGCACAGAGATCAAAATGGCTGCCAAGGCTGATACAGAGGAAGGCTATGTATTTGTCAAATGGACAAAGAACGGAGAATTTTACTCAACAGATGAAAAGATCTCCGTCAAGGCTGACGCTGACGCAGAGTATATCGCTGTCTTCATGATGACAACAGGCTATGAGGGTGAACCCGTCAAAGACGTCAAGGATGCCAAAGTGCTCGGCGACGTGCTTGGGCTGCCTACAGGCGGATCATCCTTCGGCGAGGATTACTATGCATTCGGCTTTGAGCTGAACAACGTCACATACCAGGCTCTCGCTGATCTTGACGCGAAGACATCCCAGGAGCTCTTTGATCTGGATTCCGACGATCCGGAATATAACAAGAAGCACAATGAAAAGATCGCTCCGATCGCAATCAAAGAAATCATCAACATCACAGAGAAGATTCCTACTGAGAAGGAACTTGAAGCGTATAAGGGCAAGACACTCGGTGAACTGATGGATGCCGGCTGGAGCAACTCCGGATGGGATCTGGAAGAGAACATTGCCTATATGACACACGAGTATTTCGCATTCAACGCCGCATTCGAAGGAACATGGGAAGGCGAATTCGATGAGGATACACTCGCGAAGATGACAGTCAAGTCCATGACATATGCTGGTATCGATGATCCGGCATATACAGCTGAGTGAACTACAAACGACTGAAGTCGCTTGCTTCCTGCTTCACAGACGAATTCTTACAATCCATACCTTTCGGCATGAACGCA
>ONSK01000106.1 GCA_900320455.1 uncultured Erysipelotrichaceae bacterium
AATATTCCCGGAAGCGCTGCTGAAGATGTTCAATGCTTCAGAAGGGCTGATGTCCATCGGACTTCCGGCAATCCGCTTCTGCACGGTATCGCTCGTCTTCGGCGGTGTATGCGTGATCCTGACAAGCGCAATGCAGGCATTGAGCCATGCCGGATATACGCTGATCGTCAATGTTCTGAGAGGACTTGTGCTGCCGTGCTCTGCGTTCTTTGTCATTTCGATTCTGTTCCGCAGAGCAGATCTGCTCTTTATCGCAGTGCCGCTGGCGGATATCACCGCATGCGTTATTTCCGTATTCCTCTATCTGCGTATGAAAAAAGAGCTTGGTACGGGGATTTCCATGCAATAAACTGTTGACAGCAGGTTTATTACGTAGTTTAATAGTTAAGCAAATTGAATGACGGAAAGAAGAAGCACCGCTTCTCACCCGAAGTCCTTCGGACCTGGGTAGAATGCCGAACGAAGAAACAGATAGTTTATTCAGGCAGGTGCGGTTTCTGTACCTGTCTTTCATTTATGGGAGGTTTGCTTGGGAAAGATTAAGAACAACAAAAACAGGAAAAAGGAACCTACAGACATTGTCAATGAAGACATCCATTTCAAAGAGGTGTTAGTCATTGGTCCGAATGGAGAACAGCTTGGCGTCATGATGCGCCGCGAAGCACTGGAGAAGGCTTATGAACAGAATCTCGATCTTCTCTGTGTAGCACCGCAGGCTCAGCCGCCTGTCTGCAAGATCCTTGATTACGGTCGCTTCCGTTTCGAAGAACAGAAGAAGGCAAGAGAAGCCAAGAAGAACCAGCACGTCACTGAGATCAAGGCGCTGCGTGTTTCACCGGTTATTGATCAGAACGATTTTGACACCAAGATGAGAAAAGCACGTGAATGGATCGAGGACAATCAGAAGGTTCGCATTGACATGCGTTTCCGCGGCAGAATGATTACACGTCAGGAAGTCGGCAAGGAAATCCTCAATCGTTTCACTGAACAGATTTCCGATATTGCGGATGTTGCGAAGGCTCCAGGTCTGGAAGGCAACACAATGTCCGTTATATACGCCCCGAAAAAAGGCAGCAAGTAAAGGAGAAGGATATGAAAGCAAAAGCAAAAAAGCCCGGCAAGATCAAGATGAAGACAAAAAAGACCTTCGCTAAGCGTAGCAAGCTCACAGGAACAGGCAAACTGAAGGTCCAGCACAACTATGTATCACATTTCGCAGCAAACAAGAGTCACAAGCAGAAGATTCATCTCAGAAAGGCTACAACAGCCAATTCTACAGATATGAAGCGTGACAGCCAGCTGCTTCAGGGTTAATGGGAGGTAACAGACGATGAGAGTTAAGGGATCTACACCTACGCGTAACAGACGCAAGAAGGTATTAAAGCTCGCAAAGGGTTACTTCGGAAGCAAGCATGCACTGTACAGAACTGCTCATGAGCAGGTAATGCACTCTCTGAAGTATTCCTATATCGGAAGAAAGCAGACAAAGCGTGAAATGCGCAAGCTCTGGATCGCACGTATCAATGCGGCATGCAGAATGTATGATCTGAGCTACAGCAAGTTCATGCACGGCCTCAAGCTGGCCAACATCAATATGAACCGCAAGATGCTGTCCGAAGTGGCTATCCACGACGAAGCAGCGTTCAAGGAACTCGTTGATATCGCTAAAAAGCAGCTTGAAGCTTAATCAACTTAAAGTTGCAATTATTACTGACTTATAGTAATATAGACAGGCACGAAGGATTTATCCTTCGTATCTGGCGCGTTGGTGAAGCGGCTTAACACACCGCCCTCTCAAGGCGGCATACACGGGTTCGAATCCCGTACGCGTCACTGAAGAAAATGCACTGAAAAGTGCATTTTTTTAAAGAAAAGTACAATGACTTTCGAGGCAGAAGATCATGAAATTTATAGAGAATGTAGAAACAGAAAGATACAGGCAGTTCGCATCTGCCTGCCCGATCAATCATTACGTAAAAATGCCGGAATATGTTGAGGCGATGAAACCCGGATTCTTTGCGTATGACCTGCTTGGCGTGGAAGATGATGAAGGCAATCTGATCGGCACGGCGCTGATGGTGCACCGCAGAAACACAAAACCGAGCCTGCAGTATTCCTATATCCCGCGCGGCTTCAATATCAACGATCTTGAAAACCGCGAACTGATCCGCTTCTTCGCAAAAAACCTCGGTGAATTCGCGAAGAAAAAAGGATCCGTATTCCTCAGAATGGATCCTGATATCGCCCGTGTGGAACACGAGAAAAACGGCAGAATCAAAGAGGGCGGATTTGATCACGAATACATCCGCGAGATCTTTGAAGAATGCGGATATGATCATCTCGGCTATCCGTACGGCTATGGGGTGACGTGGCTGCACAGATACACGATGCAGCTGAATCTCGACAGACCCTGGAAGGAAATCAAGAAGGGGATCAAGAGATGTTCCCAGTACCAGTCCAAGAATGAACTGCGTGCTGTCAAGGTGAGACCAGGCACAAGGGATGAGCTTCATATCCTTGCGGATTCGCAGGATCAGCTCTCGCACAAGCTCGGCTTCAAGCCGCGCACTGCCGCTTACTGGGAGAAGTTCTATGATACCTACGGCGATGCTGTGCATTACTATATCGTGACAATCAACTACCATGAAGCGATCCTCAACATGCAGAAGAAGATCGATGAGGATGAAGCGCATCTGAAAGTCATGAAGGATGAAAACAAAATGGAGCCCATCCGCAAGAACATTGAGGCAATGCGCAAGGAGATCGAAGAGATCAAAGCGCTGAATCTCGACGTTGACGAGGATATCCCGTACGGCGCCAAGTTCATCATCATGGTCGGCAATCATGTCTGGAACATGAATATGTATACGAAGAAGACTTCGATGTACAACTTTCGCTGTGCCTTCGCTCTTCATATGTACGCCCTTGAAGAGCTCTACAAGGCAGGCGCAAAGCTGTATGACTTCGAAGGTATCTCCGGATCACTTGATCCGAAGGACCCGTACTACGGCATGTTTGATTTCAAGAGAAGCTTCGGCGGCGACTTCATCGAATACCTCGGTGAATTCGACTATGTCTGCAGCAGAAGCAGATATAATCTCTGGAAGGCTTCCTCAAAGATGAAATCTTCACTCCGTCACACGGTCAACTACATCTTCAATCACCGCAATCCTGATACATCCGCTGAAAACTGAGCATTGTCTCAGTTTTTTTGTATTTACAAAAGAAAAGACGGATCGTGATGATCCGTCATGTGTTCATTATGCTTCAAGCTGTCTGATGGAAAGATCCAGACGGCGAAGTGTTTCCTCCTTGCCGAGAATGGATGCGATCTCGATCGCGCCGCCAGGTGTTACCTGCACGCCGGTGATGGCGAGACGGACAGGGAAGAGAACCTGACCGTTTTTCTTTCCGAGCTTTGCCGGAATCTCCATCAGCTTCTCATGCAGAGCTGCATCAGACCAGTCTTCCTGTGCCGCAAGGACTTCTCTGACTGCTTTCAGGGAATCCAGGGCTACGGCAGGATCCGTCTTCATCTTCTTGTTGATGTAGAGGGAATTGTCGTAAGCAGGGAATTCATCGAAGAATCCCAGCATGTCTGGAATCTCATTCAGCGTGTTGG
>ONSK01000120.1 GCA_900320455.1 uncultured Erysipelotrichaceae bacterium
GATATACATGGGGTTTTAGCTCAGCTGGGAGAGCACCTGCTTTGCAAGCAGGGGGTCAGGAGTTCGATCCTCCTAAGCTCCACCATATCGAAAAAGATGCGGCAGATTCTGCTGCATCTTTTTTTCGTCTTCATAATACAATATCATCATGAACACTTACGGACATCATTTTCACGGAAACAGAATCATTGTCATTTCCCTCCCCCAGGAAACAGCTTTTTCTCTGCAGGAAGCGTGCAGAAGAAAACCGGCACCATTCAGTGTACCGGCTGAAATCAATCATGAATCTCTTCCTGATGAGATTTATTTCCACACAGAGGAGACATGGTATTCCCTGCGCTTTCATGCGGTTTCTTCAGAAAACGGAATGCTTTCTTTTCTGATCCATGGCATGAAATCCATGTATATGGCAGAAGAGGAACTGTCTGCTTTTGATCTGAAATACGATCACAGCAGTGTTCTTCTGTATATCAGGATGCCTGATCCTGATCAATGATCAGATCCTGTTCATATCTGACAGCGAACCAGATCTTTGTCCCGTCACTGTCCGGACGGGGATCGTCTTCCTGCAGGCGGATCACTTCATAGCCTCTTTTTTCCGCGATTTCCGCATTCTTCATGCGTCTTGGTTCATCTGTTTCGTAATTGTAATAATACGGTTCATCCTTTGCGTCCGGACCATAGCAGGCAATATCGGGATCCAGCGAGATCGCGCAGGAAAGGATCTGGGCACCGGAAACACTGCGCAGGGATGCTTCGCGCATCATCATTTCCATCATCGTAAAGATTCCCTGTCTGCGGAAAGCCTCTGTCACATAGGCATTGGAAATCAGAAGCGCTTCTCCGTCAAAAAAGAGTTCCTGCTGATCATCCAATTCACAGTACGGATACGGCAGTTCTTCTTTTCCCCACTGGCACAGGATGTAATGTTCAAGATACATCCAGTCGCTCTCTTCACTGCAAAGATCATAGATGGCTGTATCTTTCATCAGATCATCCATCCGGCAGTGTATTCCGCTGATATCCGCGATCACTCGCATCGCATCATCAAAGACAAGCAGAACCAGCCGTTCTGCTTTTTCTGTTTCCGGCCAGGAAAACTGACAGTAGACATACCCTTTCTCATCTTCTTCCACATTGTAAAAAAGGCTTCCGTCCGTGTATCCCGCAATCATTTCAGGCAGTGTTTCCGGCAGCCATTTCTCCAGTTTTTTCAGTGAGCATTCCAGGTATTTCAGTTCTTTTTCCGTCATTTGCCTTCCGCTTTCTTCAGAAGTTCCGCCATCGTTTCAGGCGCAGGAATCCCCGCGAGCAGTTCTGTTGCGTCAACGCCCGCGTCCTGAGCCAGATACAGGGCTCTTCGAAATTCTTCTGTTTTTTCCGGGTCCTTCAGACAAAGACCCAGTCTTCTGATATATTCCTCTGCTTCGCCGTTCATCTTACGTTTGTTTATTTTACATCGATTGCTCTGTATTGAAAAGAAAACAGAGCGCATTGCGCGCTCTGTCATTCAGCTTTTACTTCTTTTTTCTTCTTTGCCTTCTTTTCTTTTTTGACTTCTTCTGCCGGCTTTTCCTTCTTTGCCTTTTTCGGTTCTTCAGCAGGTTTTTCCTTCTTTGCTTTCTTCGGCTCTTCTTTCTTAACCTTCTTCTCTTTCTTCGGAGCTTCACCTTCAGCGGAAGGATCATACAGATCATATGCGAGCCAGAGAGGATCAGACTTCAGAACTTTCTTTACCTGTTTCATGGACGGTGTCATGAAGTCAGGACCGACTTCCACAAACAGTCCTGTCTTTCTGCCGTCACGGACAAAGGCAATTGTAAATGCGCCTGTGTACTTCGCTCTTGTGAGATTCAGAATATCGTCACTGATATAAACGCAGTGTTCCGCGCCGAGCAGTCTGCACGCTGTAAGCAGTTCGCCGGAGAACTGGCTTTCCGCTGTCGCATCAGCGCCGCCGATGATGACATCGATATCATTTGTCATATCCTTGTCTTTCAGCAGTTCCACGATGGCATTTCTTGCGCGTGAGGAAATGACGGCCGTCTTATAGCCTTCTTTCTTCAGCCAGGAAAGCAGTTCATTGACATCTTTTGTCGGCTGAATCAGATCGATCAGATGGCTTCTCTGGTAGGAAAGGAATTCCTCGGTGACTTTCGGAACTTCTTTTTCCGGGAAGAATTCTCTCATGACATTCTCAATGCTGATGTCGGCAGCGACATTCTCATATTCCTTTGTAAACTGATCGGAAAGACCGTGTTTTTCCAGAATATGTCTGTAGGTTGCCAGAACAGCAGGTGCCGAATCCATCAGTGTGCCGTCAAAGTCAAAGACCACTGCCGGTTTGGGAGCGTTTTTTTCAAGTTTCTTGTCTTTTTTCTCTTTTTTGTTCATGATATTTCCCCTTCTGCCGGCCGGATACCAGAAAAGAATGATTGAATGATGGCTGATACCGGATGATACTCGGCAGGAAATCTGATTAATCACATTATATAACAAAGAAAGCTCCCGGTGGGAGAGCTTCCTTTCGTTTTCATATGTTTTTTGATGAATAATGCATATTTACGACATATCCTGCCAGCATGTAGAACAGCAGATTGAATACGCCGGCCGGCCATTCCTGGATCAGATCGGCATCTGTCTGCACGCCAAGCCAGATCATGATGACGCCGGCAATCATCCCGAACAGACATCCTGTCCACTTCTTTTTCACAAGCAGGATGCCGGAAGCCCACAGCAGCGCCAGTACCAGGTATCCCATCGGTTTGACGGCAGTAAAGCCGGCAGCGGTGATGACAAACAGATCAATGATGCTCAGAAGAGCCGGCGGAAGAAGTCCGATAAAGCGCATGATCAGATCTTTCCCTCCGAATACAGGGAACCTTTCTTTTTCAGATATCCCCTCTTCACCGCTGTATCAATTCCCTTTTTGATCATATCCACAACGTTGTTTCCCATTCTGGTATATCCAAGCAGCTGCGCTGTCTCACGGGCAAGATCCCCGTACGGAACGTCTTTCTTTCCGCGGATCAGGCTGGCTGCGGCTGCGGCGATTTCCTCTTTCGCAACATCCAGGACATCACGCTTCTCCTCTTCCGAGGCAGGTACGCGGAACACATTCCACATTTCAGGCGTCTGGCCGTTCTTCCAGTATGTCACGATGTCTTTGTCAGCTGTCGTTTTCAGCTTCAAGGCAGAGATGTTTGTCATCATCACGTCTCTGACGTTGACGCCTGCTTTCTGGATGCCGAAGCTGTTGATGACGCGCTTGATCAGAAGGCGCTCGCTGACGGGTGCTTCCGTATCGACGACGGCTTTGATTCTTGTTCTGATTTCTCTGTCCAGTGCACCGGAAAGAAATTCGTCAGTGGAAACTGATGCAGTTTTCAGTACTGCCGGACGGTAAGTGCTCTTTTTCATAATGACCTCCGCGCTCAGAACCAGAGGTACTGCATGAAGACGGGAATCTGTTTTTCCCAGTCTGCCTCGCAGTGCCTTCCTTCTCTTTGGAAATACAGATATGTACTCGCGCCTCTTGCCTGCAGATCTCTTTCAAAGCTGCGGACAGAGCGTGCTTCTCTTGTGTCATATTCAGGATTGCCGTTGTGCGGCGCCTTGCCTGCTTCGATTTCACCCCATGACATATAGATGCGTGTATCGGAGTTGATATCCGCCTTGTCAAGATCACCTCTCAGACGGCCGATATTGTAGAAGATGCCGGGTGATACGCAGGCTGCCTTGGAGAAGACGTGATTGTATTCAATCACACCGAATATCGACATCAGTCCGCCCATGGAAGAACCGGCGATTCCAGTCGCCCCGCGGTGCGGCCACGTCCGGTAATCCCTGTCGATCATCGGCTTGATATCATACAGGATCCATTCGAAGGTCATTCTGCCGATGCCGGGGATTTTCTTATGTCCCCACATCTTGTCATACGGACTGTATTCACCGAGTCTGGCGTTTCCTTCATGCGAGCATTCCATTCCGACGATGATCATCTTCTTGTGCCAGCGGTCCAGGAAATCCTTCAGTCCCCAGCTCTTGCCGTAGGTTGCGTCATGATCAAAAAACAGATTATGCCCGTCAAAAAAATACATGACAGGATATCGTTCATCGGTGAAGTAATAATCATCCGGCAGGTAGATATGAAGGGTGCGCATCCGGTCTGCCGGCCAGTAATAGATGTCTCTCTTCTCAATCATACGAAAAAACTCTCAGGAACATGCCGCAGACATCTTCCCGATTCACTCTCTTCTGTTCATAATAATACCACAGGGAATTTGCCTTGTACGTTTCTGTTTGTGTTATGGTATTGGAAAGGACAGAAGACAATGAAAAATATCAGAGAAATCAATATTACCGAAATTGAAGGTTATTCCATCGGCAATGCCGAATATCCCGAAGGAGCGACCGGATGCACGGTGATCCTGGCGGACGGCGGCGCGGTATGCGGCTGCGATGTCAGAGGCGGCGGACCGGCATCCAGGGAAAACGCCCTGCTGAATCCGCTTGCGGCAAATGACAGCGTCAATGCTGTTCTTCTGACAGGAGGCAGTGCCTTCGGTCTCAGTGCCGCTGACGGCATCATGAAGTATCTGGAAGAGCGCAAGATCGGCTTCCCGACAGGATACGGTGTTGTGCCGATCGTATGCGCGTCTTCGATCTTCGACCTCGGTGTCGGCAGAGCCGACATCCGTCCGGATTCACAGCTTGGCTACCAGGCATGTCTGAATGCGAAAAAAGGTCTGTTCAAAGAAGGATGCTACGGAGCAGGAACCGGCGCCTCTGTCGGCAAGGCTGCCGGCGCGGCGCTCTGCATGAAGTCAGGTCTTGGCATCTATGCGGTGCAGGCAGGTGAGCTGAAAGTCGGCGCAATCGTTGCCCTCAACGCGGCAGGAGACGTCTATGAATACGAAACCGGCAAGAAGATTGCCGGCATCAATGATCCTGATCTTTCTTCCGAGGATGTGATTGCCTCTGCCCAGGCAGGGCTGAATCTGTTCAAGCAGAACACAACGATCGCATGCATCATCACAAATGCCGATCTGAACAAGACAGCTCTCTGCAAGGCAGCCGGCATGGCGCATGACGGCATGGCAAGATCGATCCGTCCCGTCCACACAATGTTTGACGGAGATACCGTCTACGTCATGGGAAACGGCAAATGCAAGGCAGATCTCAACGCTGTCGGCATGATCGCAGCCCATGCCCTTTCCAAGGCAATCGAGCGTGCCGCAAGACCGGAAGGTGAAACGTATGGGCTTGCATGTGCGTCTTTGAAGAAAGAGCAGTGAGGAATATCGTATGAGCAGAGTTTACAATTTCTCCGCCGGACCGGCAGTGCTTCCTGAGGAAGTGCTGAAGGAAGCCGCCGCGGAAATGATGGACTACAGAGGAAGCGGCATGTCCGTCATGGAAATCAGCCACCGCTCGGCATTGTTTCAGAGCATTATCGATGAAGCGGAAGCGGATCTTCGGACACTGATGAACATCCCGGACAACTACAAGGTCCTCTGGGTCCAGGGCGGCGGACATCTGCAGTTCGCGATGGTGCCGCTGAACCTGATGAAAAACGGCAGAGCGGAATACATCGTCACCGGCCAGTGGGCAAAGAAAGCGTGGAAGGAAGCGCAGAAATACGGCAGCGCTTCAGCGGCAGCTGACAGCAGCCCGCAGAATTTTTCCTGTATTCCCGACTGTTCCGGAATCACATTCGACAAAAAAGATGACTACGTATACATCTGCATGAACAATACGATCTACGGCACGGCATGGCATACCCTTCCGGAAACGGGAGACATTCCCCTTGTCGCGGATATCTCCTCCTGTTTCCTGAGTGAGCCGCTTGATGTGTCACGCTTCGGCATTCTCTGGGGCGGCGTGCAGAAGAACGTCGGTCCGGCTGGCGTTGCCATTGCCATCGTCCGCGAGGATCTGATCCGCAGTGATCTTGATGAGAAGATTCCGACGATGCTGAGATATGACACATACGCATCCAGCGGATCTCTGTACAACACACCGCCTGTCTATACGATCTACATGTGCGGCAAAGTGTTCAAATGGCTGCTGAAACAGGGCGGTCTTGAGGCGATGAAGCAGAAGAATGAAGAGAAGGCAGCGCTGCTGTATGACTATCTTGACAGCAGCACCCTCTTCCATCCGACAGCCGCAGTGAAAGACCGCTCCCTGATGAACGTCACTTTCGTGACAGGAAATCCTGAGCTCGACAAGAAGTTCGTGCAGGAAGCGGAAGCCGCAGGTCTTGTCAATCTGAAGGGACACCGCACCGTCGGCGGCATGCGCGCAAGTATCTACAACGCGATGCCGAAGGAAGGCGTGGAAGAACTCATCCGCTTCATGCGCAGATTTGAAGAAGAGAATGCTTAACAGAACGGCAGATGCCGTTCTTTTCTATTCCAGGATGTGCACAGGCATCATCCGGATGATCTCTTCCCCGTTTTCCGCAAGCAGATACACAGCCACCCTGTCGCCGGCCGTTCCGGTATCGATCTGCGGCGTCAGGCACGTGAGATTTCCTTCCGAGTGCGAAAGCACATAGGCAGCCGGATCAAAGGATGCCCCTTCCTGCAGGACAGCTTCCTCCTGCAGATTCAGAAACGGTCTGTTCCGGATCCGCATCAGAGAGATCCGCAGAAAGAGAATCACGGACAGAAGAATCAGAACCAGCACACCGATCCAGATCCCGTCTTCTTTCAGAGTCAGTGCTTTGGGAAAGAGAAGCTGACGCATCCTTTCACGCTGCGGTCTGACCGTTTCTTTGATCAGCTGTCTGCGCCGGCGGGTATCTGTTTCATTCTCCAGGATCAGCCGGATTTCCTGCATCATCATCCAGTTGTAGGAAGGTTTTGCGTAAATGTGCACGTCTTTCGCGGTGAGTCCGTTCTGTCTGCCCAGACGGACCTGTTCCTCCTGCAGGGAATCCAGGGAAGAGGAAAAGAAGTTTCTGATGATTTCTGTCATATAAACCACCTCCTGCAGTGTATATATGCGGAAAAAGCGAAAAGTACGAAAAAAAACTCTGCGCATAAGCACAGAGCTCTTTTTGTTCTGATTTTCCAATACAGGAAGCGATTAACGCTTGGAGTACTGCGGTGCACGTCTTGCACCTTTCAGACCATACTTCTTTCTTTCCTTCTCACGGGAATCACGTGTCAGGAAACCTGCAGCCTTGAGAACGGGTCTGTAGTCAGCGCTTGCCTCAAGCAGAGCGCGGGCGATACCATGTCTCATTGCACCGGCCTGGCCTGTATAGCCGCCGCCTGCAACGTTGATTTTGATATCGAACTGATCCTTTGTCTCTGTCAGTGCGAGCGGTGAATTGACGACCATTCTCAGTGTAGCCTGCGGAAGGTATTCTTCCAGCGAACGGCCATTGACTGTAATGACACCTGTACCCGGAGTCATAAAGACACGTGCTACGGACTTCTTACGACGTCCGGTGCCGATATAGGTTACTGTTGACTTCTTCTTCGTTACCATTTGTCCCTATCCTCCTTATTTCACCTTCAGCTCGACCGGCTTCTGAGCTGCGTGCGGGTGTTCTGCACCTTCATAAACAAATACATGCTTACGCTGTACATCACCCAGCTTGTTGTGCGGCAGCATACCCTTGATTGCTCTTTCGACCCATTCGACTGTATACTTCTCACGCATAACCTTTGTGCTTCTGATCTTCATTCCGCCAGGATATCCGGAGTGTCTGTAATAGAACTTCTTCTCATCCTGATCGCCTGTGATCTTCACTTTGTCAGCGTTGATGACGATGACATAGTCACCGCAGTCTACGTTGGGTGTATAAGCAGGCTTGTGCTTGCCTCTTAAAACTGTTGCGACACATGTCGCAAGGCGTCCCAGTGTCTGGTCTGTACCATCGACAACATACCATGTACGTGTCACTTCACTGGGCTTCAACATCGTTGTCTGACGCATATTTTTCATCCTCCATATGTAGTTTCCGGGGCTACATCTGGCATGAAGTGCCGACTACCATTCTAGTAGAACGCAATCCTCAAGTCAAATGGTTTTTTTGTTTTCTGTGCCTTATTTCAGGCTGACCGGTTCCGAAGGGTCCGCCCCATGGATCATCACCGGATCAAACGCTTCGCCGAGTCTTTCCCGCAGGCCTTCCCGCAGTGACACGACGGTATCTTCCGCGTCCTGATACAGCAGGATTTTCCCGCTTGTTTCATCTTCAAGAAGAAGTGTTCCGAGCAGCTCCTGCGAGTGTCTTGTCGTTAACGCGTATGCGCGCGGATATACATTCTCTCTGACACGGCGTTCCAGATCTTCCAGAACGAATCCGTGCGGCAGTGTATCCTCCATCAGGAATTCACGGTACATGCCGTTTTCATTCAAAGCGAGGATATCAAAGTAGTCCACATACTGCAGGGTAAGACCGTTCGGTGCCGCGTTCTTGCGGGCAATCGTCTTGGACTTTGCCTCCAGCATGGTCCGGATATGTTCAGGAGATGTCTTTCCCCTGCCTGCTTCCATCAATGCTGCGGTCATCATTCTGACCATATAGCGCAGAAAGCCTTTTCCCTCATAGGAGATTCTCAGAATGTTTCCTTCACGAGTAAACCGGATACTGCGGATCGTTCTGACCTGATCCGGATATTCCGAGAGCGGGCTGGAATTGAATGACGTGAAGTCATGGGTTCCGATCAGATATCTGGAAGCTTCTTCCATGACTGCCGGATCCATCGCGACAGGTGACTGGTATGCCCAGTCCTTTGAGAATACGTCATAGGGACCGAGATTGATGCAGTAGTCATACCGCTTCCATCTGACGGAATACCGGGCATGGAATGTGCGGGGAACAATTTCCACCTTCAGGATGCGGATATCATCCGGCAGATGTCCGTTCAGAGCGCCCATCCACTTTCGCGGCGTCATATCCCTTTCGGTGTCGAAATGGAACACCTGACCAGCCGCGTTGACACCGGCATCGGTTCTGCCGGAAGCGGTGATATTGGTCTTCTTTCCGCAGATATCATGCAGAGCTGTTTCAATGTTTTCCTGAACGGAAAGTCCGAGCTTCTGCGACTGCCATCCGTCATATGCCCTGCCGACATATGCGACGGTGCATTTCAGGCGGATCATTTCACGATACTCAGCCAGATCATGCCGGCGAGAAGCGCGTTGGCGCAGAACAGCATAATATAGTCCCGCATTTTCATCTTCAGGACTTTGTATCTTGTACGCGGTTCACCCGGCGCGTAGCCTCTGGCTTCCATGGCATTCGCCAGGTCCTCGGCACGCTGGAACGCGGATACAAACAGCGGAACGATCAGGGAGAGGATCGCCATGATCTTCTCCTTCAGCTTTCCTTCCTTCAGATCAACACCTCTTGATTCCTGGGCCTTCATGATTCTCTGTGTTTCATCGATCAGATCCGGGATAAAGCGCAGGGCGATACTGATCAGCATCGCAATCTCATGAGCAGGCACGCCGATCTTTGCGAACGGCTTGAGGAGGTCCTCAATGCCGAGCGTCATATCCAGCGGTTTTGTCGTGGAAGTCAGGCATGTTGTGATCATGACCATCAGAAGGAGTCTGACGGCGATATACAGCGTCTGGAAGACGGCATCGGAATACAGCTGGAAGAAGCCGAGATCCAGAAGGATCGTTCCGGTCTTGAGAAACAGACCGTTGATGACAAACAGGAATACCAGCATCATCAACATCGGACGCATGGCTTTCCAGATAAATGTGAATGAGAGCTTCGCCAGGATGATCGTCAGGGAAGCACAGGCGAAGATGATCGCGTAGCCGATCCATCCGGCCGGGAAGAAGATGGCAATCAGAACCGCCAGCATCGCGCAGATCTTGGCGCGCGGATCCATTCTGTGGATCGGCGAATCCAGCGGAATGTATCTTCCGAGTGTGATATTACCCATGTTTCTTCACCTGAGCGGCAATGCATTCTGCCAGTTCTTTAACCCCGCTGATTCCATCCGGAACCGTAAAGCCCTTCTCTCTCAGCACAACCTTCATGCGGATCAGTGACGGCGGAAGGATATGCATGGATTCGCACAGCGCCGCGTCATGGAAGAATTCCTCCGTTGTCATATGCGCGCGGATACTGCCTTTTTCCACCACGACCACTTCATCGCAATAGCGGAATACCTGTTCCATATCATGGGTGACAATCAGCACTGTCTTGCCGTGCTTTCTGTTGAGCTCGGAGAACAGCTCCATCATCGCGACTGTGCCGACCGGATCAAGACCGGCTGTCGGCTCATCGAGCACGAGCACCTTGGGATCCATTGCCAGGATTCCGGCAATCGCTGTTCTTCTCTTCTGACCGCCGGAAAGCTCCAGCGGGCTTCTTTCCCATGTTTCTTTTTCCAGGCCTGTCATCTTCAGGGCATTGGCTGCCTTGATATGCGCCTGTTCCTCTGTCAGACCGAAGTTCTTCGGACCGAACATGACGTCCTTGATGACTGTCTCTTCAAACAGCTGGTATTCCGGAAACTGGAAGACCATTCCGACATCCCCGCGCAGGGATTTCAGTCCCTTCGGCTTTTCTGATGCCGTGATCACTCTGCCGAGGATCTCGATCTTTCCCTGATCCGGCAGAAGGAGTGCGTTCAGATGCTGGACAAGCGTGCTCTTGCCTGAGCCTGTCTGTCCGATCACTGCCGTGATCTTTCCTTCTGTGATATTCAGATTGACATCTTTCAGCGCGGCATATTCATAAGGGGTGCCGGCACTGTAGGTATGTCCTACATGTTCGAACGTAATTGACACAGTTCTTCCACCATCCCTTCCATTGTCAGATGTGTTCCGGTGCTGACACCGAGCTTTTTCAGCTCCTGCGCCAGCTTCAGCGTAAACGGAATATCGAGTTTGATTGAACGCAGACGGCTTGCGTCTGAGAACACTTCATGCGGTGTTCCGGCAAGCGCGATCTTTCCGTTCTCCATGGCAATGACGTAGTCACTCTGGGCAACCTCATCAATATCATGGGTGATGGAAAGAATCGTCAGTGCGCTCTCCTTGTGGATCTCCCGGATCACGCGCTTGATCTCATCCTTGCCCTGCGGGTCCAGCATTGATGTTGCTTCATCGAAGATCAGAATCTTCGGTTTCATCGCCAGCACGCCGGCAATCGCCACGCGCTGTTTCTGACCGCCGGAAAGGTGCGTCGGTTCCTTGTCCAGGTAATCCGTCATGCCTACCTTGGCGGCATTCACATCGATGATGCCGTCCATATCCTTCTGGGGAACATTGTGATTTTCCAGTCCGAAGGCGATATCATCCCTGACCGTGGATCCGATGAACTGGTTGTCCGGGTTCTGGAACACGATGCCGAGCCTTGAACGGATTTTGGACAGGTTTTCCAGATTCAGATCCATGCCGTCGATTCTGATCTCGCCGCTCTTTTTGTCAAGCAGTCCTGCCAGAAGCTTGGCCACGGTGGATTTGCCCGATCCGTTATGTCCGACAATTGTCGTATATGTGCCTTCCTGAATCTCAAATGAGATCCCCTTGATTGTGTCAGAGGTATCGTCATAGGAGAATACAAGATCTTTCACTTCTATCATTGCCATAGTTTTCACCTCGAAAGCCAAATCATTATAGCATGGCATCCAGAAAAAATAAGGCATCACTGCCTTATTTCATTGCTTTCATCATATTCACGGCATCCTCATACGGCTGCATATTGTCAAGACACTCGATGCAGTAGCTGTACTCGCCGTCATCCCATGTGACAAATCCGATTCCTTTGCCGTCACCGTACAGACTGACTTCCTTTCCATCAATCTCTTCGATATTCATGCTTTTGAACTTGAAGTCGGCGATGTACACGTTCTTCATGCCGCAGGTATGCGCCTTGGAGTAACGCATGCCTTCATTGCCGGCACTGTCCTCATACCATACCTCAAAGACCTGTTCGGTATAGGCACGGAATTTCTTCTCTGTATATACGCTGCTTTCAAATTCCGGATATTCCAGGCCGAAACCTGCCGCTGTGGATGCCTGATGTTCATTGGGAAGATCCACCCAAGCGGACTGCTGGGCCTGTCCGAACGGTGACGTCTGGTTGGCCATACAGCCTTCGGTAACGCCGCCTGTTCTGCCTCTGAGCATCAGGAACAGCATCGCTGCTCCGGCGACAAGCATCATGATCATGGAATATGTCTTCGCGTCTGCTTTCTGGTTTCTGTTTTCGCTCATAAGTACTCCTGCAATGGCAATATGATACAACTTCCGGCGTATTTTTTCTACAGAAAAGGCCATGCGCCGCATGACCTTCAGACTCAGGCTTTGTTCAGTTCGTAGCCGATATATGTTCCTTTCAGAGCAGCTGTCTGGTTTGCGACATTGAGGACATCGCTGATCACAGCTCCGTTTTCCGTAAAGAACTTTCTGGAGGCTCTGATCACATTGCCGTCGGCGCTGCATTCATAGCCTGCTGTTTCCATGATATCCACATAGGAGGCAATTGCGTCTGGATCATGGAATTCCGAGCTGTGAACGATATGCAGAAGAGTATCTTCCTCATACTGCTCGTTCAGGGAGGCATTGCCTGCCATTGTCTCCTGTACAAAGGAAGGCTTCAGATACGGATAGACAGCGCAGATCTCTCTGACTGCCTCGGGATAATCCTCGGCTTTTTCCTCTTCTTCCGGTTCTTCATTTGTTAATTTGATGAAATGGATCTCGTCATCATCATTTTCTTCTTCCTGGTATTTTTTGTCGGTAAGCACTCTGATCGCGATGCCGGCCGCAACGCCTGCCGCCACTGCGAGTGCGCTCAGTACTGTTCTCTGAAACATGGTTATCTATTCCTTTCGCTGACGTATCTTATCTTATCACACTAGTGATTCATAAGGTACTCCATGATTGAAACAGCATTGGAAGCTGCGCCCTTGCGGATCTGATCACCGCAGCACCACAGCGCAAGACCGTTGTCATCCGTCAGATCACGGCGGACTCTGCCGACATAGACCAGATCCTGATTGCTTGTTTCAAGCGGCTGGGGTACATGATCCCTGACAAGAACATCGCCTTCAAAGGCAGCGATTGCCTGCTCTGCCTGTTCCACAGTGACGTGGTCTTCCGTAATGAAGGAAGCGCTGATGGAATGGGAGCGGTAGACAGGAACTCTGACGCATGTGCATGTGACCTTCAGATCCGGCAGATGCAGAATCTTTCTGCCTTCATTCTGCATCTTCATCTCTTCTGTCGTATAGCCGTTGTCAAGATAGGAACCGATCTCGGCGATGCAGTTGAACGCGATCTGTGCCGGGAATACGGAGTTTGTGACAGGCTCGTTGTTCACGATGGCATTGACCTGATCATTCAGCTCTCTGAGGCCGCCGATGCCGGCCCCGCTGACTGCCTGGTATGTACTTGCCTGGATCTTTGTGATCGGACTGATCTTCGCGATCGGGGCTAGTGCCATCATTGTGATGATCGTGGAACAGTTCGGATTGGCAATGATGCCGTTGTGCTTCAGAGCATCCTCGCCGTTGATTTCCGGAACGACAAGCGGTACGTCCTCTTCCAGACGGAAGGCGCTGGAATTGTCAATATAGACAGCTCCCGCCTCCTTGACAAGCGGTCTGTATTCCTTGGACAGGGCATTGGAAACCGCGCCGAGCACATAGTCCAGTCCTGCCAGGTTCTCCGGTGTCACTGCCTGCACGGCAATCTCACCGTCTTTGTATTTCATTTTCTTTCCGACGCTTCTCTCACTGGCGAAGAGCCTGACTTCCGCATCGATGTTTCTTTCTTCAATGCATTCCAGCATCTGTCTGCCGACCGCACCGGTGGCGCCTAAGATTCCTACTTTGATCATAGTTATTTTCCCTCTGCGACGAATTTGTCGTATATGCATCTGATTGCCTTCTCAAAGTCTCTGTTTTCAACGCCGACCACGACAGATAATTCATCCGCGCTCTGGTTGATGACTTTGATGTTGATGGAATTGCGTCCGAACTCAGACAGGAATCTGCCGGATGCGCCGGGCACCGCCTTCATTCCTCTGCCGACGACCGCCAGCATTGCCATGTGGTCTTCCAGCCGCAGATCATCCGGTTCGAATTCCTTGCGGATCCTGGCGATGATTTCATACAGGCACTGCTCGACAGCTTCTGTCTTGACGATGATGGAGAATGTGTCGACCGTGACCGGAACACTCTCGATGGAAACGTGGTAGTCCTCAAATACCGCGAGCAGCTTTCTGAGGAAGCCGACCTCAGCGCTGGCATGGCTTTTGACAACGGTGATGACCGTGAAGTTCTTGCGTCCGGTAATGCCGGTGACAGAGGTGGGCGGTTCGATTGCGTCCATCTCGCTGCAGTCGTTCATGATCATTGTTCCGGGATTGTCCGGATCATTCGTATTGCGGATGTTGATCGGAATGTTCTTGGATCTGACCGGGAACACCGCGTCATCATGGAGGACGTTGGCTCCCATATAGCTCATCTCACGCAGCTCGTTGTATGTGATGCGGGGAATCTGCCTCGGATTCTTGATGATGCGGGGATCGGCGACCAGGAAGCCGCTGACATCCGTCCAGTTTTCATACACGTCCGCGTCAACGCAGTTGGCGATCACGGATCCGGTGATATCGGAGCCTCCCCTGCTCATCAGGCGGATGACGCCGTTGGGCAGTGAGCCGTAGAAGCCGGGAATGACAACCTTGCGTGTTCCGGTGCATTTTTCATTGATCAGCGCCTGGGTGCGTTCCATATCAATGGAGCCGTCATAGCGGAAGCTGATCACATCCGCCGCGTCCACAAAGTCCGCATCCAGATATTCCGCAAGCAGTCTGCTTGTCAGATACTCGCCGCGGGATACCAGATAGTCCTGGGATACACCTCTCGCCATGGCTGCGCGGATCGTTTTGAATTCTGTCTCAAGATCCGTCTTCAGCTTCAGACTGTCACGGATGCTGTAATACTTGTCTTCAATCAGCTTGAATACCGGTTCATAGGAAACACCGTATCTGACGTGCGCGTCTGTCAGATACAGCAGGTCAGTGACCTTGTAGTCCTCGCCTGATTCCTTGCCGCAGGCGCTGGATACGATGAACTTCCTGTCCGGATCCGCCTTGATGATCTTTTTGACCTTGCGGAACTGTTTGCTGTTGGCGACGGATGATCCGCCGAATTTCACGACCTTGATCATAAGCTGTCCACCTCGGCAATAAACAGGGATTCATCCTGCGCGTCATGGATCATCTTCTGAATCTCTACAAGAGATGTCTTCTTTGTGATCAGAACGCTGTCCGATACCTTTTCCGCGCATACCGCAGAGAAAGCTTCCGGCTTTTCTGTTCTGATATAATAAACACCTTCACAGGAGCTGTTATCCACAGGCTTCTTGAACTTCGGGTTGATCTCGCTGTCCTGGTCTTTCCAGATATCGATCACATTCTGGACGACGGCGTGCGCTGTCGGCAGTGAACCGGCACCCTGGCCGACGAATACCGCGGCGCCGAGTGTTCCGGAGGAAGATTCGATTGCGTTGAAATTCATCGGAATATTGGAGAAGACGTCGCTGTTTTTCAGGAACATCGGAATGACGCAGGCACTGATATGGTCGCCATGGTAGGCGCCCTTGCCGATCAGTTTGCATGTCAGTCCCTTTTCACGGCACCATGCCAGATCATCGGCGCTGATGCTGCGGATACCGAAGGTAATAATATCAGAAGCGCTGATGACGGAGTCAAATGCCTTGACGGCGGAAAGCGCGACCTTGTAGCGGACGTCATAGCCGTCGATGTCATCGGTCGGATCCTGTTCGGCATATCCGAGCTTCTGGGCATCTTTCAGCACGTCCAGGAAGCTGCTTCCTTCCTTGGACATGCGGCTGAGGATGTAATTTGTCGTTCCGTTGAAGATGCCTCGGAAGCTGTCGATGTCATCGACTCTTCTCGTTCTGTCAAGGGACGCCATCCAGGGAATGCCGCCGCCGCAGGACGCTTCATAATGCACCGTGACGTTGTTTTCACGGGCAAGATCAAACAGATCCTCGCAGTATGTCGCAAGCATCTTCTTGTTGGATGTCACGACGTGCTTGCCGTTTTTCAGTGCTCTCATTAAAAAGGAATGCGCCGGCTCCAGGCCTCCCATGCATTCCGCGACGATATCTATTTCAGGATCATCCAGGATATCCGCGGCGTTCAGTGTCATTCTCTCATCGGTCATTTCCGATTCATCTTTGACAAGGATTTTCTTGATTTCAAGTTTCCTGACTTCCCAGGTTTTTCCGTCATCGATGATGCGGCTGACGCCTGAGCCCACAACGCCGTGTCCGAGCAGTCCTATCTTCATAGCAGCCTCTTTCTAAGTGTCCGTATTTTAAATACACTTGTTTTTAAAACACGAACATAGTATCATTTTCGGGTACAGTTGACAAGGAGATATTTATGATCAGATATATCAGTTCGAGAAACAGGCTGGAATCCGCAGCGCCGCATGAGGCAGTGATCCGCGGACTCGCTTCTGACGGCGGTCTTTATACGCCGGAATTCCTTCCGGTGCATATCGGTCCGGAAGAGATCATCGGCCTTCCCTACCAGGATATTGCCGCGAAGATCCTCGGAGCCCTGATGGATGATTATACGGAAGAGGAAATCCGCGCATGTGTCACAGGCGCATATGATTCCAAGTTCGACAGCGGGGAAATCGTTCCTCTTACAAAGACGGAACGGGGATGGCTGATGGAGCTGTGGCATGGACCGACAAGTGCTTTCAAGGACATTGCCCTGACGATCCTGCCGCGTCTTCTGACAGCAGCTTACAGAAAAGAAAACAGAAATGACAAGGTCGCGATCCTGACAGCGACAAGCGGCGATACCGGCAAAGCAGCGCTTTCCGGCTTCGCGGATGTGGAACATACGGCAATCACCGTCTTCTATCCGGAGATTGGCGTCTCGGCAATCCAGAAGCTTCAGATGGCAACTTCCCGCGGAAACAACGTGGAAGTCATTGCCGTCAAAGGCAACTTCGATGACTGCCAGAGAATGGTCAAGGAAGCCGTATCCAATGAGGAAGTCAAAGCCGCATGCAAAGGCGTCACCATTTCCTCCGCCAATTCCATCAATGCCGGCAGACTGATGCCGCAGGTTGTTTACTATTATTCCTCATACGCAAAGCTGGTTGAAAACGGAACGATCAAGTGCGGCGATGAAGTCAACTTCGTTGTGCCCACCGGCAATTTCGGAGACATCCTTGCCGGCTATATCGCGAAACAGATCGGTCTGCCTGTCAAGAATCTGATCTGTGCTTCCAATACAAACAATGTCCTGACAGACTTCCTGAATACAGGCGTCTATTCCCTGGACAGAAAATTCCATACGACGATGTCCCCTTCCATGGATATCCTGATTTCTTCCAATCTGGAAAGACTGCTGTTCATGATATCGGGAAACGATGACAAGCTGACTGCTTCCATGATGAAGGATCTGAAGGAAAAAGGAAGCTACAGCGTTCCGGAAGAGATGATGGCGAAGATCCGCAGCACCTTCAGGGGCTACTGGACCAGCGAAGAGGAATGCGCAGCTGTCATCCGTGACCTCTTCCGGAAGGAAAACATCCTGATCGATACGCATACAGCCGTCGGCCAGATGGCAATGTACAGATACCAGGATGAAACCGGTGACAAGACACCGTGCATCGTTCTCTCCACCGCCTCTCCGTACAAATTCTGTCATGACGTTCTCGCCTGTATCAGCGGCGAAGATATCAGGGATGACTTTGCGGCGATGGACAGACTGGAAGAACTGAGCGGAATGCCTGTTCCTTCCCAGCTGAAGGAACTCAGAGATCTTCCTGTCAGATTCAGAAGAGTCATCGAAACCAGTGACGGAATGCACGTCATCGCAGAAAGGATGAAGGAAATCGCCAATGGCTGAAATACGCACACCCGCAACCGCTGCCAACATCGGACCGGGATTTGACTGCCTCGGAATGGCGCTCGGCATCTGGAACACATTCCATGTGCAGAAAGCAGCGGACACAAAACTCATCAATGTGGAAGAACGGTTCAACAACAGTGATAACCTCTTTCTGCAGGCATACCGCAGAGGCTGCGGTATGCTCGGGGAAAACAGCGGAATCATCGCTGAATTCAATTGTGAGATTCCCGTTGCAAGAGGTCTTGGCAGCAGTGCTTCCATGATCATCGGCGGTCTCAAGGCCGCATCCATCCTGCATGGAGACAGACTGTCTGAGAATGATATCCTGCAGGCGGCATGCGATATGGAGGGGCATCCTGACAACACCGCGCCTTGCCTGCTCGGCGGACTGACCGCGACAATGAGAAACGTTTACCGTGAATGGATTCCCCGGCGCCTGCAGGTATCCGGTCTCTGGAACATCACGCTTCTGATTCCGGACTTTGAAGTCAATACCGATGAAGCCAGGGAGATCCTGCCGGACATGTACTCAAGACGCATCATCGCAAGAAACACCGCGAATGTGGTGATGTTAACGGAAGCGCTGCGCACCGGCGATGCCGAGCTGCTGAGACACGCTTCCAAAGACCGTCTTCATGAACCGTACAGAAGCAGACTGATTCCGGATTATGACACGATTCACTCTCTGTGCGTCAATGACGCCGGCGGAGCGCTTGTCATCAGCGGATCCGGGCCTGCTCTTCTGCTTATCTCACCCCGTCAGCTTTCCGAAAGCGCATGCGCAAAGATCGAAGCGCTGCCGAACAGATGGAAAATCGTCAGAACAGAACTTGCGCTGCAGGGAACACAGTCCAAAGGAGACCCGCGATGAGCAAAGATTATCTGATCGTATCAAAAAAGATCCTGCCGGATTATCTGGACAAGGTGATCGAAGCAAGGAATCTGCTGGAGAACCACGAAGCGGAAACCATCACCGAAGCCGCCCAGAAGGCAGGCATCTCAAGAAACACGTTCTACAAGTACAAAGACAGCGTGTATGACACCGAAACGGGAATCTCTTCCCGTTACGCTGTTTTCTCCCTTATACTGAAAGATGAAAAGAAGGCTCTTTCTTCTGTTCTGAACTGTTTCAGCAGCCATGCCACCAGTATCGTGACGATCTCGCAGTCGATTCCGATCGGCGGCAAGGCAAACGTGCTGGTCTCGCTTGATATCTCGGCAATGACATGCACGGTCGATGAACTGACCGCAGCTCTGAAGAAGATTCCTTCCGTAAGAAAAGTCCATCTGGACGCAATGGAGTAGAACAATGAACTTTCTTCCATCTGATAAATTCCGCAGATTTCTTGCCTGGTTCTTCATCGCATGCAATCTCCTGTTCGCGCTGGTAGGCACGTTCCTGGTCTTTGATACAGCCGGTGACAAGACCATGCTGTTTCTGGTGCTGGCCTTTGCGGTCAATGCCGGACTGCTCATCGATTACACAAACATCCTCCGCAGACTGGAGAAAGAACAGATTGCAAGAGAACGGGAAGACATCCGCAGCCAGGCGCGCTCAAGAACCGTCATGTCGAAAGCAATCCAGGATGATCAGATCCTGGCTGAGGAGATCAGACGCGATCTTCGTGAAAGAGCTTCTGAAGAGCTCAGTATTGAAGAACTGCGTGAACTGCTGCAGAGAAAAGAAAACAATCAGAATGAAAGCCTGCATGGATGACCATACAGGCTTTTCTTCAGAATACAAAGTTTCCGTTCCGGAATACGGGAACGACAGTGCCGTCTTCCCTGATTCCGTCAATTGACATCTCTTTTGTGCCGAACATGAAGTCTTCATGTTCCATGGAGGCATTGGCGCCATGGGCTTCCAGTTCCTCATCGCTCATTTCCGTGCCGCCTTTCAGGTTTTCCGGATACGGTCTGCCAAGGGCAAGATGACATGCAGCATTTTCATCATACAGCGTATTGAAGAAGAGAATGCCGGACTGGGAAATCGGTGAATCATACGGAACCAGTGCCACTTCTCCGAGATAGCTTGATCCCTCATCGAATTCAATCAGTGCCTTCAGGGCATCTTTTTCTTTCTTCGCGTCAAAGTCCACTGCCTTTCCGTTTTCAAAGCGGATCCAGAAGTCCTCAATGACCTTTCCCTGATAGCTCAATGGTCTTGAAGCGTAGACAATGCCGTTTGTGCCGGTTTTGAGGGGCATGCAGAAGATTTCTTCTGTCGGCAGGTTCGGATCGAAGTAAACGCCGTCCGGTGTCGTGCATCCCCCGCCGACCCAGATATGATCCTTTACAAGCTCAACGGTGAGATCCGTGCCGAGCTCGCTGGTGAAATGCAGCGCCTTGAACTGATGGCCGTTCATGATATCCGCATGGCGCATCAGCTGTGCGTCATGTTCTTCCCATTCCTGCAGAGGATCGTTGTCCTCGCTGACGCGTGTTACCGCAAAGATCGCATCGCCGAGCTTTTCATATGCCTCTTCTTCGGAAAGATCCGGGAAGACGACCTTTGCCCACTCCTTTGAAGGAAGACCGAACAGGCTCCACTGTCCGATGTTGTTCATCGTATAGCTCTGCAGGTCCGCCACCTTGCGGTAGTATGCCTGCTGGTACGCGTTGACCTTGATGGGATCTGCATCCTTCATGGCACCGGGCTTGCCGGAGAGGATTCTTAAATAAGCTGCGCCTTTGTCATGCTGGTATTTTGTGCGGTCATAGACCCAGTCAGGAATCTCCGAAAGTGTTTCAACCGTCTGGTATTCATAATCCATCTTTGTCAGTTCTTCATCCAGCCAGTTGACGGTAACGGATCCGGCACCTGCCTCATATGCCTTTCTGACGCAGACTCTGACAAATGCGGCGTCTCTGACGTCAGCACTCAGAACGAGCGGCTGGCCTTTCTGGATATTGACACCTCTTCTGACTGCCAGTTCAGCCAT
The DNA here is from genome assembly GCA_900320455.1 of uncultured Erysipelotrichaceae bacterium. Taxonomy (GTDB): domain Bacteria; phylum Bacillota_I; class Bacilli_A; order Erysipelotrichales; family Erysipelotrichaceae; genus Bulleidia. The sequence continues at coordinate 20,845 of ONSK01000120.1, forward strand.
TTTTTCATACATCTTTTCTGTGATCATATGCTGTTATCCTTTCCCGTCCGGGGCTGCCGGCATATTCTTTTTCGATCCATGCCATCAGCAGTCCGACGATTTTCTTCTGCTGTGTTTCACTCAGCTGCACGTGTTCCGGCACTCTGTACCATCTGTGAAGGCATCCTCTGCAGCAGCAGGCTGTCGCGTGCTGGGCAATGAATACCGGATGTCCGCGCATCGGCGTCTGCTTACCGTCGTTCTCCGGCTCAGCCGGCGCCAAGCGCTCTCTTACGAAGTCTTCGGCGTGAGAGCGGATGACGTCCATTCCTTTTTCGCTGATATATTCCCTGTCTTTTGCCTTCAGGTGAAAAGATGCGCGGAATTTTGATTTCTGCAGTTTTGCGAGCGCCTGTTCCACCGTCTGCATGTCTTTTACCTGTTGACGAACCACATCATGGCGCCCCAGGTCACAAACGGATACGGAATGCCGTGACTGTCCGTTCCCTTCTTCAGAAGGGCAATGGCTTCTTCCTTTGTGATCAGATCAAAGCCGTCGAAGATCTCCGTTCCTTCAGCACCTTCCTGGGAAAGCTCCGCATTGTTTCTGAGATCGGCGCACACTGCCACAAGCGCAGTGCTTTCATCTGTCATGCCGGGAGAGTTGAAGACAAACGGATTGATGATTTCAATTCTGTCTGTATCCTTCAGGGTGATTCCTGTTTCTTCATGGATTTCACGCTTCATTGCCTTCAGGATCGCTTCCTCACCTTCCCCGTCATCCGGATCAATCAGTCCGGAGGGAATGCTCAGAACGTAGTTTCCTGTCGGATATCTGTATTCCTGGAACAGAAGCAGACGTTCCACATGATCCGGGCACATCAGCGCGACATATCCGGATACGGCATCGGGAAGACCTGTCTTCCCTTCCCAGGCACAGAGGTTTTCTTTTTTCCTGCGGCTGGCATTATAATAATGTGAACCGTCTTCATATTCCATGTCATACAGACTGATGAATCTGTTATCCTGCAATGCATTGATTTCTTTGATTTTCGGTTTTTTCATCTTGCTTTTTCAGCTCCTGTGTTTAAGAATACAACAAGCAGGAAAAAATTACATCATGGTTCCATGGAAATACCTGCGCCTTTGCCCAAGGCAGAAGGAGAATGATTATGAACAGTATCGGATACACAGAATGGATCCTGCAGGAACCGCATGAGGGCTTCGATGTCAGAAAGACAGACGATGACCATGTGATTCTTGAAAACGACGCCGTCAAGGGTGAGATCAGCATCTACCATCTCGAGGCGGATGTTGCCGAGCTTTCCCTGACCCGTAAATCTGACAACGAGAATATCTTCTTTCTGCATTTTGAGCTGAAGGAAGAAGAACATGCCAAGAAGCTGTACCGGGAAATGGCAGCCACTCTGCGCAGACAGAGCTGCCGGAAGATCGTCCGGGTGCTGTTAAGCTGCACGAGCGGTCTGACCACGAATTTCTTCGCGTCCAAACTGCAGGAAGCTGCCAGAACACTGTCATTGAATTATGAGTTTTCTGCTGTCTCATTCAATCAGCTGTACAGCACAGGCTTCTCCTATGATGTGATTCTGCTTGCGCCGCAGATCGGCTTTGAGCTGAAGAAGGTACAGGCGGTCTTCCGCGATCAGCTCGTCCTTGCGATTCCGGCCCAGATCTTCGCTTCCTACAATGCCGGAGACCTGATTGATCTTGTGCGGGCTGAGCGTCACAAGAAAAAAACAACAGCGGAAGAGAAGGCTGTATACAAAGTCATGCGTGATATTGAAAACAATGCCGTGATCTTTGTCGTCACTGTCACCCATGATGTCAACAGCACAAGAATCTGTCACCGTCTGTATGAAAAGGGAAATATCGTCATCTCCCAGGAAGTCATCAAGGAAACCAATTCACTGGAGGATCTGTGCGACATTCTGGATACCCAGATGTACGCTCTCAACAGAACGTATCACATTGACGCGGTATGCATCTCCCTGCCGGGAACAATGCAGAACGGTGAAATCCGCAATCACAGGATCAGCTATGACGGTCTCTCCGAGGAATTCAGCGCACTGTATCATCTGCCTGTCTTCTTCTGCCACAACACCGCGGCTGTCGCCTACGGCTATTATGCCGGACAGGAGAAATATGATATCGTTGCCTATCATTCCCAGCCGGCCGGATCCATCGGTGCCGGACAGGGCTATGTATACAGAGGCATGCCGATTGACGGCAGAAACCAGCTGGGCGGCGAAGTCGGCGGCATGTACCGGAAGATGATCACCCCGCAGACCGATATCACCTGTCTCAGCATTGATCAGCTGAAAGAAAGCGTTGTCTTCTATCTTCTCGCAGCTGTTTCCGTCATCGCCCCGGAAGTCATTCTCATCAGAAGCGCAGTGACTCCGAATATGGAGGAATTGAAAGCAGAACTGCGGAAATATGTCAGTGAAGAACAGATGCCTGATCTGATCAGTGTCACTGACGTCAGTGAGTATGCATATCTCGGCACGATGCTGTACGGTCTCAGGGCATACAAGGAACGTGTCAGAAAACAGATCACCAAATAGCAACACAGGGGAATGCCAACGCATTCCCCTTTCCTATGCTTATCTGTTTTCGATGTATTCAAGAGCGCTGTCAGCGGTGTTCTTCAGATAGCGGATCACTTCCGCAGGATACTTTCCGACAGCGGTCTCATTGGTGACCATGACAGCTGAAGCACCTTCATATACCGCCCGGAAGATATCGGATACTTCCGCCCTTGTCGGAACCGGTGAATCCGTCATACTGGCAAGCATCTGTGTCACCACCAGGAACGGCTTTCCGGCTGCGATGCATCTGTCTTCAATACATTTCTGCGCTTTCGGCAGCTCCCACAGCGGCATGTCATTGCCGAGGTCTCCTCTTGCGATGACGATCATATCCGCTTCCGGCATGATTTCATCAAGAAGTGAGATGCCTTCTCTGCTTTCAATCTTGGCAAAGATACGGATGTCATCCAGCCCGTATGCATGCAGTACATCACGCACTTCTTTGAGCTGTTTTCCCTTTGTCACAAACGGCTGCATCACTGCCGTGACGCCGTATTTTTCTGCTTCGCGAAGATTCTTCAGATCATCTTCCGTCAGCACCGGACCATGAATATCCTTTCCGGTGACTTTGATGCTTTTGCGCTCACTGACCGTTCCGCCTCGAATCACGCGCACGGTCACTGCACTTTCATTCTTTGACTCGCAGACACATTCAATCCTGCCGTCATCGATCAATACGGTATCCCCGGTTTCCAATGCCTCAAAGACCGGTGCGGGAATCCGCAGATCTCCTTCTGACGCGCAGGAGAGAATACATGTTTCTCCTTCTTTCAGTTTGACCGGTGCCTGCGGCTTGAAAACACGCAGTTCCGGTCCCTGCATATCGATCAGAAGCTCCGGTTTTTTCCCGGCATCCTCCGCCGCAAGACGGAATGCCTCCAGCATATCCGCCGCATCCGCCAGTGTCGTATGCGACAGATTCAGCCGCATGCCGTCCATTCCTCTTCTGAACATTTCTTTCAGCAGGCCTCTTTCACAGCACGCCGGCCCGAGCGTTCCGAATATTTCAACCATGTTTGTATTGCCTTTCCGCCATTCCATTATATTTGAAACCGTCACTTACAGCACATCATCCGGTAAAAAAAGAAAATACCGCAGATGCGGTATTCACTTAATCCAGGAATCTCATGTTGGCTGCGCGCTCAAGCATGATTTCTTTTTTCTTTTCCAGCCTGCCGTTTTTCTGAATGGCAAACAGTGTCAGGACATCGCTTTCCGTATTGCATACGTACAGGTATCTGCCCTTCTTGTCGATCTGGATGCCGCGGGAATTTCTGCCGCCGCCGTCTACGGTTCTTACAAGAACCGGAACACCGTCGCTTCCGATATCCATCTCAGCGATTCTGTCGCACATGCGCAGTGCGGCATAGAGGTGCTTTCCATCCGGTGTCACAACAACGTCGCTCGGCATGCCGATCAGCGGTTCATCCATCATCTCTGTAACTCCTGCGCAGAACAGCGATCCTTCTTCTGTATCGTAAAGATATGTTCCGATGGTTGTTCTGGCTTCATTCACTGCGTAGAAGATGGGCTTCTTCGGATGAAAGACACCATAGCGCGGTGAGGATCCGCTTTCCGCTTTCAGGGTATCGCAGAGAACAAGCTGCTCATCCTGCAGTCTGTATGTATAGATTCTGTCCAGTCCTTTGTCGCAGATGATGAAGAGATCTGTCTTCGGAATGTTGTATACGGAATGCAGAAGCGGTACTTTGTCTCCTTCATCCTTCGGAACGATATAATCGATGCAGCAGCCGATCCTGCCGTCGCTTTCGATTCTGAACAGCACGATGGCAGCGTCATCATGAACGACCTTGTTGGCAATGGTTCCGTTCTTCCTGCGCACCATCTTTGTGGCTGTATTCTTGGTGGATGTATGATGAACAGCCACGAGGTATTTTCCGTCAGCGCTCAAAGCACAGCCGGAGGGATTTGTCGCAAGGGAAGGAACACGGTTCAGCAGTTTCAGATGCTCATCAGCGGTCTTCTTGAACGCAAGCAGATAGCCGCCTCCGCCGAATGCCCTGCCGTCGGATGTCTTTGTTTCCTCAACGGTATAGTAGACGCCTTTTCTGCCTTTTACAGGTGTAAATCCGATTTTCGCATCAGGAAGGATATTTTCCAGGAATTCCAGATCTCCTGTCTTTTCATCCCAGGAAAACAGTGTCAGACCTTTCAGCGATGTCGATCCGTCCCAGTCCCATGAACCGGTCACTGCATATTTTTTCTTGTCCATACTCTTATCCTCGCTGCTTCCATTATCGCACAATCCGTGTCCGGTGTATTCCATTTGCATTTTCCGAAAAGAAAAGCCTGCTTTTTTCGCAGGCTGTTTCATCAGAGATCAGAGAGATCTTCGCCGTTGGAAGCGATGACCTTCTTGTACCAGTAGAAGGAATCCTTTCTGTATCTGTCGAGTGTTCTCAGATCAAATTCATCTCTGTCAACATAGATGAAGCCGTATCTCTTCTTCATGCCTTCATGCGTGGAGATCAGATCGATCGCGGACCACGGGCAGTAGCCCATCATCTCAACGTCATCCGTGATTGCCAGCTGCATCTGCTTGATGTGCTCACGCAGATATGTGATTCTGTACGGATCATGAACCTTTCCGTCTTCTGTCAGCGTATCATATGCGCCGAGTCCGTTTTCCGTGATGATGATCGGCAGTCTGTAGCGGCTGTACACTTCTCTCAATGTGTTTCTGAAGCCGATCGGATCGATTTCCCAGCCGAATTCCGTCTTCATCAGATTCGGGTTCTTGACGTTTCTCGCGACACCGGCAACACCTCTGGAATTCTGCTGGTCACCGCCGCCTTCCTCGGAACCATCGCTTGCTTCGACCGTTCCCGTCGCGTAATAGTTGAATCCGATGAAGTCCGGATGACCGTTTGCCAGCGCTTCCGCGTCTCCCTCACGGAATTCGGGTGTTGCGTCATTCTCCTCCAGATACGCC
>ONSK01000020.1 GCA_900320455.1 uncultured Erysipelotrichaceae bacterium
ACCTTCGTCGCGGTGTCGAAGCCGAAGGAGACCTCGATCCAGGCGTTCTTGAGGTCGCCGTCGATGGTCTTCGGGCATCCGATGACCTGAACGCCTGTATCATGAGCTGCGAAATATTCAGCCAGGACTGCTGCGTTTGTGTTGGAGTCATCGCCGCCGATGATGACGATTGCTGTAATGCCGTGCTTCTTGCATACTTCAGCTGCGACTGCGAACTGTTCTTCTGTCTCGAGCTTTGTTCTGCCGGATCCGATGATGTCAAATCCGCCGGTGTTTCTGAACTGATCGATATATTCATCGTCAAAGATCAGATAGTCGTCATCCAGGAGTCCGCTCGGACCGTTCTTGAATCCGTAGAGAACATTCTCGGGATCTGTAGCCTTCAGGGCATCGTACAGACCGCATACAACGTTGTGTCCGCCCGGAGCCTGTCCGCCGGAGAGGATAACGCCGACAACCTGCTTTTTGGCAGGAGATGTGTTGGCACCCTTTTCAAATGTGATTTCCTTTTTTCCGTAAGTGTTCGGGAACAGCGCCTTGATCTTTTCCTGATCAGCGACAGACTGTGTTTCGTCGCCTTCCTTGACGCAGATTTCCTTGATGCCGTGTCTCAGCATACCCGGCAGTTTCGGGCTGTACTGAAGTCTTTCTTTCTGCAGAGGTGAAATAACCATAATATGATTTGCTCCTTTTTCCATTTACATAAATTTTAAATCATTTCATAATCAAAATAAATAGTTTCATATAATTTGGAACCGGAGGATCATATGCTTACACTGAAGGATATCCGCAAAAGCTATCCTTCCGGAGACGGCATGCTTGAAGTGCTCAAAGGAATCAATATCAGTTTCCGGAAAAATGAATTCACATCCATTCTCGGCACCAGCGGCAGCGGAAAAACAACTCTTCTCAACATCATCGGCGGTCTGGATCACTATGATTCCGGCGATCTTGTCATTGACGGCGTCTCGACAAAGAATTACAGAGAAAAAGACTGGGATGCCTGCCGCAGTGATCCTGATCCTGCTCAGCGTTGTTCTCAACGTCATCGCCGGTTCCATTCCTTCCCGCATTGCCGCAAAGAAGGATCCTGTGGAAGCCCTGCGTGCTGAATAATCAATCAACGCAAAAAAGATGGCATGCACTGCCATCTTTTCTGTTGTCTGTTTGATCTGTTTTTACTGCTGTTTTGCCATTGACTGCATGTAGGCAAGGATCTTTGTGAGGTTGATATCGTTGACCTGCGGACGGATCCCGGCAGTTTCCTCAATATGACCGCCCATATCCACAACGAGCAGTTCACCGGAGATATAGGATGCCATGTCGCTGCAGAGGAAGACGATCGGTTCTGCCATCTCTCTGCTTTCCGCAAGACCTGCCGCATAGCCGTTGTTGGCCATCAGCTTGTCTGTGCCGCCTGCCATCTTTTCAAAGTCGCCTGTCAGTCCGGACTGTGTGGAAGCAGGAAGAACACCGTTGACACGGATTCCCTTTGCGGCAAATGTCTTCTGTGCCTTTGCGATGCAGAGATTCATTGCCAGCTTGGAGAACGGATAGCCGAATGTGCCGGGCATTGCCGCAAACGGAAGAGCGCTGACTGCGCTGCATGCCGCATCCCAGCCTTCTGCCTCGAGGAACGGATTGAGCCACTTCTGGTTGTCTTCCTTTTCCCAGCCAAGTCCGCCAAGGCTTGTCATGATGGCAATTGCACCGCCTTTTTCCATGCGGTTCAGGAGATATTCTTCCATGATGTATTTGTTGGATACAGCGTCGATCTTCACTGTCTTAAGGAAATCGATTCCCTGTCCGGATACACCGGCGATGCCGAAGTAGGCGTCAATGTGTGCCGGAATCTGTTCAAACGCCGCATCGATGGATTCTTTCTGTGAAAGGTCTGTGTGAATGTATGATGTGATTCCTTCTGTTTTAACCTCTGCCCAGTCCAGGGCGTATACCTTTGCGCCAAGATCGACGAGCATCTCTGCGGCTGCCTTTCCCATGCCGGATGCCGCACCTGTTACTACAACTGTTTTTCCCTGATATCCAAAGTAGTCTTTCATAATGACCTCCATTTCCCCTACAATAGTAGAGATGAATTCTTTCCCTCTCAACAGGTCAGAGGGAAAGTGAAACAGAAACGGGGGTTTTGTCCCATGGAACAGATCAGCTATCACGCATCCGTCAAAGAAGCCATCACCCAGGCCCTTCTGATCCTGATGAAACATGAACCGTACGAGGAAATCTCAGTGGCGGAAATCGTGCGCAAGGCAGGTGTCGGCCGTTCCAGCTTTTACCGCGCATTCCTCGACAAGGATGACGTGCTGGAACAGTATGTGACCTCCCTGTTTTCCCTTTCCAGTCAGCTGGATGACCCCTACAGCAGCGCTAATCTGAAACAGACGATCATCCTGCACTACAAGGCGTACTACGAAAACCGGGAGTTTCTGAAGACACTGGTCAGAAACAGGATCCTTTACCGCTTCATGGACACGATGCGCATGATCACCGAAGATACCATTGAAAGAAACAACCTGACGATCAATATCTATCAGCCTGCCTTCTTTTCCGCAGCCTGTCTTGGTGTCCTGACACGCTGGCTTGAAAGAGACTGTAAAGAAACACCGGAAGAAGTCGCCGATATTCTTATCACCCTGCTGTTCCATACACCGGGAAGAGATCTGTAAAGCAAAAAATGCCAGATTCGATGGCATTTTTACTTTGCGAGGAATTGTTTCAATGATTCGATATGGCTCATTCCACAGCGGTATCCGATGTCATAGACATCACGGATGACGGATGCGTTGTGTTCAATTCTGCCGATGGGAAGCGCTTCAGGCGGTGCCACAACGTAGGCATATCCCTCTTCTTCACGCTGTTTCACATAGACAGTCTCATCGTTATAGACGACGTGGCGTCTGTCCATGCCTTCGATGACTGCCGGATACTTCCGCAGTGCTCTCCTGAACAGAGGCATCATTGACTGCGGCTTTTTCACATAGTCACGCGGCTGTGTCAGGATGACGCAGTTCTTTTCATATCCTATCTCTTCAAAGGCTTTCAGAGGAATCGGATCGGAAATACCGCCGTCAAGATACAGATGTCCATCCACTTCCACCGGTCTTGAAGCTACCGGCATCGAAGCGGAAGCGCGCATGAACTCCACGTCATCACGGTTCATCTCTGCCAGTTCACGGTACGCCGGAAGACCTGTTTCAATATCCGTTGCGACCGCGAAGAAGCGCATCGGATTTGCCAGGTATGCCTTTTCATCCAGCGGATCCAGACGTTCGGGAATGTCGTAGTAGCAGAACTGCGCGCCGAACAGATCGCCTGTTTTCAGCAGTGAGCGGAAGCTGCAGAATTCCGGTGTGAGGCAGAATTTCTGGTTGTAGCGGATCACACGGCCGATCTGTCTGCTTTTGTAGTTACAGCCGAAAGCCGCTCCGGCGGATACGCCGATACCGCCGTCAAATTCAATTCCATTCATCATGAAGGCGTCCATGACACCGGCTGTAAACAGCCCGCGCATTGCGCCTCCTTCCAATACAAGTCCTGTTTTCATACCCATTACGTTATCACAAAACAGGGCTTCGCATCATGCGAATGCCCTGCACTTACATTCTGTTGGTGATCTTTCCGATCTCACGGATCTCGATCGTGATCGTTCCGTCGGGATTGTTGATGAACTCAATATATCTTCCATCCTGGCAGTATTCCACCGGGAATGAGATCTCAATGCCTGTATCTGTTCTGATCTTCTGCTTTTTCATGGACATGGAAACAGATGCCTTCGGCAGTTCCACCTCATGGGGAATGGTCTTTTCCTCCGCTTTCTTCAGGAATGCCTCAGCCATCTGCGGCTTTTCCTCAAAGACTTCAGAAACAAGCGTTTTCGGGTTCAGCGGCATACCTTCCCCTGCTGTTTCCGCGATATAGCTTTTCACCTTTGAGACAAACATTGTCGGATTCTCATCGAATTCCTCTGCCACCTCACAGGCAATCTCGGTGACGGATTTGACAGCTTCCTTGCGGGAAATGCCGGCTTCCGCCTGCAGAAGCACTTCCTTCACCAGTTCTTTTCCGCTTTCCCATTTACCTTCATCCGCGAAGCGCACGTCCTTTGTGATCATGTTGACGACGGCAAAGGATGCGACGGAGCGCGATACTGCCGGCAGCGCCGAATGGCCAAAGCTCAGTGTATTGCGGATCACGCCGTTTTCCGCATCTGTCATATAGGTCATCGTTTCCGTTTCTTCCAGCAGGATCACGGATACATAGGGCACGTCATCATCCCTGTAATCCGTGCAGAGCACTTCAAAGGATCTCGCCTCTTCCTCATCAAAGTAAGACGCAAGGCGTGCGCACACAGCTGCCGTAAACGCGCAGAAGTCCGTATCTCTCTGGAAGTAGCGTTCCAGCTCAGAAGCGAAGACGGATTCCGGCAGGAATCTTCCTTCTCTCAGACGCATATCATTCGCGCATCTTCTGACATAGCGCTTTACATATTTCTCTGTCATCGGTTCTTCCAGATCCAGTGTTCTTTCCGAGAATGAGATATTGTGATGCCTTCCGTCCAGAACATGCAGGACTGCCGCCTGTATCTCCAGTCCGCGTGGACCTTCTTCAATCACTTCATCCATTTCACTCATGCGCGTATTCCTCTTTCTTCAGTCAGTCAATTATACACGCAAAAGCAGATTGCGGAAAACATCTGTCTTTCCGTGAAATAGTCAACCTTTTCAAGAAATTGTCTGTTACCGTCTTCCTCAGAAGTTTTATAATAAAAGTAACAATAAAAGGAGAAAATATCATTATGCCATTAGTAACAACCAAAGAGATGTTTGAGAAGGCATACAATGGCGGCTATGCCATCGGTGCTTTCAACGTCAACAACATGGAGATCATCCAGGGTATCACAGAAGCTGCGAAGGAATGCAACGCTCCTGTTATCCTGCAGGTTTCCAAAGGCGCCCGTGCCTATGCGAACAGAACATACCTGATAAAGCTGGTTGAAGCAGCTGTCATCGAAACAGGTCTGCCGATCTGCCTCCACCTCGACCACGGTGATTCCTTCGAAATATGCAAATCCTGCATCGACGACGGTTTCACATCCGTCATGATCGACGCTTCCTCCAAACCGTTTGAGGAAAACATCGAAATCACAAAGAAAGTCGTTGAATACGCGCACGCGCACGGCGTCGTTGTTGAAGCAGAGCTCGGAACACTGGCTGGCGTTGAAGATGACGTCAAGGTCGCTGCGGAAGATTCGTCCTACACACGTCCGGAAGACGTTGAGGAATTCGTACGCCGCACAGGATGTGACTCTCTGGCAATCGCCATCGGCACAAGCCACGGTGCTTACAAGTTCAGACCTGAACAGTGCACCAGAAACGAAGAAGGCATCCTCGTACCGCCAACCCTCCGTTTCGATATTCTGGAAGAAGTATCCAAGCGTCTGCCGGGCTTCCCGATCGTTCTGCACGGATCCAGCTCCGTACCGCAGGAATATGTCAAGATGATCAACGAGAACGGCGGAAACATGCCGGATGCCGTTGGTGTTCCTGAAGAACAGCTCCGCAAGGCAGCTTCCATGGCTGTATGCAAGATCAACATTGACTCCGACCTGCGTCTTGCCATGACAGGCACGATCCGCAAGTACTTCAATGATCATCCTGCAGACTTCGATCCTCGTACATATCTGAAGCCTGCCCGTGCCAACATCAAGGAACTCGTCAAGCACAAGATCGTCGACGTTCTCGGCTGCGACAACAAGATCTGAAACACACCAGGGGACCGCTGAGGTCCCTTTTCTTATGCATGATTCCCGGAAACGAAAAACAATCGCCTGTCTGGCAAACAGTAACGATTGTTTTTCGCTGATTATGTGAGGACAGCCGTCATCGGCTGCTTTTTTCTGTTTTCAGAATAGCAGAGTTTCCGGTGTTTTCAGGGTGTCCGGCTTTGTGATTTCGACTCAGGGAATCATTTCAATGATTATCCAGGAGTCTGTCGATATAGTCCTCAACGAATGTAATGATGTCCATATCGATAAGATCTTTACTAATGACTCGTATCTGTTTCCTGCTCGTTTTGTATTCAAGATTGACATATGAAGCTGCGATCAATGAACTGAAAGAACTGCAGGAGAAAAAGAAAGAGATCCAGAGCAAAGAACTGATGGCAGCCTTCCAGGAAAACAGTCGAAGTTACGACGAGATTATGGCATTTTTGAAATCGAAGCAATAAGAAAAAGGACAGCTGAGCACCCGTATTGACCGGTGAAAAGCTGTCCTTGTGTGTTTTTTGTGGGTAAAGTTCAGGAAGTTAAGAGTCATCTTCTAAATCATCACCATATTCGTCGATGCTTTCCTCAACAGAGTCAGATGATTCTACAAGCTCTTCAAGCCGATATTTGCCAAATTCCTGTTCAAATTGACCATAAAGCCATTCAAAATCACAGGAGTCATCGTTTGTATATATGTCTCTGAATGTATCAACCGAAAGGCCAGTATCTTGACTCCACTTCAAGAAAAGTTCGTATTTAATGGATGGGTATGTCTCATTTATAAACTCTTTATCCAATTTCCTGACAAAGTAGTCTCCGAAATCATAGAATTGTGGAATTCCTCTGCCATATACATCGAGTGTAATGGGTGAGAATTCTATAACTATGTCCGTATTATCCGATTTACATTTTTCAATACTTCCATCCGGCAAACATTCATAATCATATTCTGACTCTGGATAATCCTCAAACATTTGTTCAATATAGGATGCACAGGTATCGGCATAAAACTTCAGAAAACTCTCTTTGACTTTAACTGGGTCATTTCCGTTTGTTCGTATAATCATTAAGCTG
>ONSK01000146.1 GCA_900320455.1 uncultured Erysipelotrichaceae bacterium
AAATACAGATGCGGCACTGTTTTCCACGAGAGTCCTCTTAAGCTGATTGTTTCAAGATTGGAAGAAAACAGTTCCAGAAACAGATATACGGTGATGATATATTTCAGATCATCTGTCTGTTCACAAACACCCTTCTTTTTCCAGATCCAGAATACATGTGCAGAGACAAGAAGCTCCATCCCAAACAGCACCCACTGTCCCGGATGTTTCATATCATTCCGGAAGAACAGCACTGTGATAATACTGAGGACAGTACATACTGCCGCTATTACCAAAGATAAATAATCAGATTTTTTGTTATGAACCATGATGTTGATTGCTTAATATGCTCGGAAAGAGCCATTTCCATAAACAGACACAGGTAAATAAATAACATTTCCTGACCAACCTGTTTCACTAACATCATACGTATACCAAGATCCATGGTAAGCAGTAATGTAATCAATATTTACAAGTGTCTTATTTGCCTGATGAGCATTTCTCACGCCAGCAAATGCAATAGAATTTAACAGTCTATATGTGGATTTGATTGTTTTAGCTGCCCCTAATATTGTTCCATATGTTTTTGCAATTTTACTGATGGAAAATCCTCCTACGTTTGTAATTCCCTTTTCATCAAAATAGGAAACAACTAAGCTTTCTACGCCGGGCAGATACATACTGGCAGCATCTTTAAAAAGAGCCTTCAAAGCATTCCAAGTTGTAGACGTTGGATTAAGAGCATACATAATATGCACCTGTTCTACTGTGTTATATGTCACTTTTTTTATTCTTATATTACCATCATTATCGGCACTCATCCCTCCTGAGGAATATAACCAAACTCCCCCATTATTATATATGCCTTTGTATACAGTAAGACAATTTCCGGTAAATCCTACTCCAGCTGTCACTTGATAGTCTAATGTATTTTTCCTATCCCAGTTTTCTTTAAGATAATTTTTAAAAAAGGGCGCCTTATCGAAGTCACAAATATAAGGATCATCTTCTGTACCCGATCCTGATATGATCGCGGATGAAAGCTCATCTTCATAGGTTTTTTCAAGCGCACTGTCCTTTTCTTCTGCATACACAGGCATCGCCAATTGCCCGATCAACATTGTAATTGATAATAATGCTGTAAATAACTTTTTCATTTCGATTTTCCTTTCTGTAATGAACCTGTTGTAATTTGTTTATGCAGTCACTCGTCAATGACTGCATGATTCCGAGAAATGTTCGAACGCTTCTACTGTTCAATGCTGTGTACACCAGCAGTAATAATTATCTCATTATTTGTATCATTTTTCAACTATATACAAATTTTTGCAATACAAACTGGTATATATGAATTGCTCACCTGACTGAGCAGTTTGTATATACAAGGAAGCATATGAAAACACCGGTCATTAACCGGTGTCTCATTCTTACAGAAGTGATTTATCGTCTTCCTTATGGGTTTTGATATAGCGGCTCCACTTGATATAGCCGTATGTTGTGTTCGTGAAATAGCCGAGCTTCAATACGAGCAGGACATACTGGCCTGCAAGGATGTTCATAATAGCCTCGAGCAATGCGCAGATATACCAGGCGATCCACTGCTCTCTTAAGCGGAAGAAGATGAACAGTCCGTTGGCAATGCCGACAGCTGAAGCGCATGCATCGAGATAGATGATGATCACTTCCAGGTTGCGGTTGCCTCCGAAGAAGTCGGTTGAAATATCCAGTCCGCTCATCAGCCAGCCGACACCGATCGTCCAGACGACGATTGCGGCAATGACCAGCACTTCCTGCCAGCCTTTCAGCCTTCTGACCTTTGTCAGTTCGTCCTCATCCTCATCCTTGTGCTTTGTCCAGTTGATGTAGCTAATGATATCGATCGGCAGCCAGAACAGCAATGTGACCACCATTGTCGCGAATCTGTACATCAGTACCAGTGAAATCGCGATTTCCGTGATTTCAACCGCGACGGAGACAAGGAAGTTGTATCTGGACTGCTTGGAGATCAGCAGCTCGCAGAGGATGTTCAGGAATGTATCCAGCAGATACAGCAGCATGATCCAGATGCCGTTGACGCCGTTTGCACTTTCTTCCGGAAAGATTACTGCGAAGATTGTCGCCAGCACCATGATCGACATGAACCAGCATTTTTCATAGGTCGTAAAGAATGTCGAGAAGACCAGCACAATTGCCAGTGACAATGACAGGATCAATAACGCGTTTCCCAGGTTGAATACCGGCATCAGCTCTTCTGCCATCACCTGCCGGTAAGCACTTTTCACTTCCTGGGGTGTGGGATTTTCATGGTCGAAGAACAGTTCCGTTTCTTCTGATGTTTCATATTCATAGGCTGTGATGGAATCCTGTTCCAGTTCAGCGTATTCCTCATACGGATAGGAGACGATCAGTTTCCTCTCCCCGTCCGTATAGATGACATCGCACATCGTGCTGTCTTCATCATAATCTTCCGCATCGAAGTCTCTTGCCAGCTCCACGGTTCCCTGATACGTGACTTCCCCGGGATCCGCGTTCAGTGCGGCAGTGCCCCTTGCGAAGGAGATCAGCGCTGCGATCACGAACACCGCAAGCAGCACGATTTCCGCGATTCTCAGCTTCCGATTCGGTTCAATACTATTTTTCAGTTTTTCCAGCATAAATTCTGTCCGTTTACTTCTTTCTAAATATCAACGGGTGGAATTATACCATGCATCAGACTGATTTGAATGTATTATCATCACAACAACATAAAAACCGGCTCCTGCGAACCGGTTCATTATGATTATCCAAGCGGAATTTCAACGACTTCCGCCATCTTTGTAAGACAGGTTTCAATCTGCTGGGAAAGTTCCTTGACAAGACGGTCAGTGATTTCCTCGTTCTTCTCTTCTTCCAGCATCTTCAGCAGGTTGTCTTTCACCTCGGAAGAAATGACATCCAGTCTTGCCTTCAGATAAGTCTTCGGGATCGCGTAGCGCAGCGGTGTCGGAATCTTCGCGTTCAGCAGCACTTCCTGCATCTTGTCCTTGCCAAGGGCTAGGATCATCAGGGATATGACCGCGCCGGCGACAATGCCCGGCAGACCGCTGGCAATCATGGCGATGCCGCTGCCGCCGCAGAGAAGTCCGATGATGATCGAAACCGTGGTATCGATCAGCCATGTGATCTCATTGACCGCGAACAGATTCTTCGCTTCCACCTTCACTTCCAGATCACTTGCGGAAAGATAGGTATTCAGGCTCAGCGCGGAATACGGCACATTGTGTCTGACACAGATCGGCATCGTGTATTCCTCAAGTTCATAGGCGATTTCCTTGAGCCATGCGGATACCGGTTTCGCGAGCAGCTGTCTTGCCTCATCCGTATGCATATACTGGTCGATCTCATCCTGCATGATGGAATCGATATCGGACAAGCGCTCAATTGAACCCCTTCTCCATCTTTCCACGATCGGCAGAGCGACATTTTCCAGAATCGGATCCACCATCGTTTCCACTGACGTGCGGTAGAGGGTATTGATCCTTGCGCCAACGATCTTTTCCACTGTGCTGGAGGAAATCAGCCGATTGATTTCCGCCTTGAATTCACGCAGTTCCTCATCGATCTTTCCGCAATAGGCAAGACCATTGGCGACGGAGAATTCCGGCTCGGTTCCGCTGATGACAACAGCATCCGGGAAGACTTCCCGGCACCATGTGCGGATCGCCGGAAGCTTGGAG
>ONSK01000270.1 GCA_900320455.1 uncultured Erysipelotrichaceae bacterium
AGGAACTTGCCTGCGTCGTCTCTTGAGAAGCCGAATGTCATCTGTGTCAGGTCGTTTGTACCGAAGGAATAGAATTCAGCTGTCTTGGCGATTTCACCGGAGAGCAGAGCAGCACGCGGAATTTCGATCATTGTACCGACCTTGTATTCCAGCTTTGCCTTCTTTTCAGCGATAACCTTGTCAGCTTCAGTCTTAACGATGTTCGCTACATATTCAAGCTCTTTCGGCTCGCCTACGAGCGGGATCATGATTTCCGGAACAAGCTTCCATGTCTTGTGCTTCTTGTTGATTTCAATCGCCGCATTGATGATAGCTCTTGCCTGCATTGCGCCGATTTCAGGATATGTGACGTCGAGACGGCATCCGCGGTGACCCATCATCGGGTTGAACTCATGGAGTTCAGCAGCAGCCTTTTCGATATCCTTCAGAGTGATGCCGAGGTCCTTGGCAACTTCCTTCGCAGCAGCCTTTCCTTCCGGAGTGCTTGTGTTCGGGAGGAATTCATGCAGAGGCGGATCGAGCAGACGGATTGTCACGCTGCGGCCCTTCATAGCTTCGAAGATTCCGTAGAAGTCTTCCTGCTGGTACGGCTCGAGTTCAGCCAGAGCCTTTGCACGCTGTTCACTGTTGCGTGCGCAGCAGAGCATACGGATTGCCTTGATACGCTCAGGTGTGTTGAAGAACATATGTTCTGTACGGACAAGTCCGACACCTTCAGCACCGAATTCAACAGCCTTTGCTGCATCTGCCGGTGTATCAGCGTTTGTGCGGATTCTCAGGACACGGCGCTCATCAGCCCAGTCCATGAATGTCTTGAAGTTTCCGGAGATTGTAGCCGGAACACTCTTGACAGCTCCCTTATAGACATTACCTGTTGTACCATCAACAGAGATAACATCGCCTTCCTTGAATGTTTCGCCGTTTACTGTGAACTGTCTCTTTGCTTCATCAACAGAGATGTCACCGCAGCCGGATACGCAGCATGCGCCCATGCCGCGGGCAACGACTGCAGCGTGGCTGGTCATACCGCCGCGAACAGTAACGATTGCTTCGGAAACATGCATGCCTTCGATATCCTCAGGGGATGTCTCAAGACGTACGAGGACAACTTTCTTTCCTGCTTCTGTCCAGGCTTTTGCGTCTTCAGCTGTGAAGACGACCTGACCGGAACCAGCACCCGGAGAAGCTGCGAGACCCTTGGCGATGATGTCGCCCTGGTGAGCCTTCAGATCAGCTGCGTCGAACATCGGGTGGAGCAGGTCATCGAGCTGCTTCGGTTCAACCATCAGAAGTGCCTGGTCTTTTGTAACGAGGCCTTCATTGACCATGTCAACAGCAACTTTCAGAGCAGCAGCAGCTGTTCTCTTGCCGTTACGTGTCTGAAGCATGAAGAGTCTTCTGTCCTGGATTGTGAATTCCATGTCCTGCATGTCATGGTAGTGTTCTTCCAGCTTCTTGCGGACATCATCCAGAGCCTTGAATGTTTCAGGCATGCTCTCTTCGAGTGAAGGATACTTTTCTTTTCTTTCCTTCTCGGAGATTCCCATACCCTTTGCCCATTCCTGGGAGCCCTTCTTGGAGATCTGCTGAGGTGTGCGGACACCGGCGACGACGTCTTCACCCTGAGCGTTGATCAGATACTCACCATAGAAGTAAGCATTGGAACCTGTGGACGGGTTACGTGTGAAGCAGACACCTGTCGCACAGTCTGTACCCATGTTACCGAATACCATGGACTGAACGTTAACAGCTGTTCCCCAGTCAGAAGGAATATCATTCATCTTTCTGTAGAAAATAGCACGTTCGTTGTTCCAGGAACGGAATACAGCTTCGATTGCTCTCTCGAGCTGAACTGTCGGATCCTGCGGGAAGTCTTCTCCCTTTTCTTCCTTGTAGAATTCCTTGAACTTCTTTGTCAGAGTCTTCATGTCGTCAGCGTCGAGTTCAACGTCGAGCTTGACACCCTTTTCTGCTTTCAGTTCATCGATGATGACTTCGAATCTCTTCTTGGAGAGTCCCATGACGACGTCAGAGAACATCTGAACAAAACGACGGTAGGAGTCGTAGACGAATCTCGGGTTGTTGGATGCTTCTGCCATTGCCTCAGCAACTTCATCATTGATGCCGAGGTTCAGAATTGTATCCATCATGCCAGGCATGGATGCGCGGGCACCTGATCTTACGGAAACCAGCAGCGGGTTCTTCGGATCACCGAGCTTCTTACCCATGAATTTTTCAAGCCATGTCAGGTTCTTTCTGACCTGGCTCATGATCTCGTCGTTGATCTTCTCACCGTCAGCGTAATACTGATTGCAGGCTTCAGTTGTGATTGTGAAACCCATCGGTACAGGCAGATCAAGACTAGCCATTTCAGCAAGGTTTGCACCCTTGCCGCCCAAAAGCTCACGCATGGAACCGTTGCCTTCGGTAAACTTGTAAACGTACTTTTTAGCCATATAGCCTCCATTCTTCTGTTATGAAAATTATAAAACACGCATTTTCATATAACAAGAAAATAAAGAACAAAAACAAGTGTATTCGTAGTACTTTTTTACATTTTTTCTATGCATGCATAGATAAGTTCAGGCACGAAAAAAGACACTGCTGTTTCCGGCAGTGTCTGTATGTTACATGTATTTTGCGATGAATGAGAAAATCGTATCGAAATAGCCTTCCTGCAGATACGTCTCGGCGAAACCGCAGCCTTCAACGGTGTACAGTTCCTTTTCCGCAGCGCAGGAATAATAGTTGTCAAATACCATGCTGGCGGGAACTGTTTCATCCTCTGTTCCGTGAACGAACAGCGTCGGTGTGACAGACTGTTTCAGCTGTCTCTGCAGGCTGACGTCGTTCATGGAGAAGTGGAGGAACTGTCTCACATAGAGATCAACGGAAGGAAGCAGCAGTGATGCGTCAGCGCCGCACTTCTCTTTGATCTGATGAAGAATGATCTCCTTGATGCCGGAGAATCCGCCGTCTTCCACTGCGCATTTTACATTCGCCGGCAGATAGTCGCCGGTTGTGTTCATGACCGCAGCTGCTCCGCTGTTGATGCCGTAGAGAGCGATTTCAGCCTCCGGATCAATGTTCAGAAGATGGTTGATCCAGCTGATCAGATCATAATGCTCATTCCAGCCAAGACCTGTATAGCGTCCCTCGGACATGCCGCATCCGCGTGCATCCGGTGCGAGGATGTTGTATCCTCTGTGATCTGCCTCATACAGGAAGTCCAGCATGCCGCCGCTGTAATTGCAGAGACCATGCTGAAGGATGATCCATTTATGAGTATCCAGATTTGTAATGCGCAGCGCATGGAGTTTCAGTCCGTCATAGGAATCCAGGAACTCATCATCACGCTGGCAGTGGGCAAACCACTCGTTCTTCTCGCCGATGCCTGTACTCAGTCTCTTGACACCTGTCTTGCCGGCATATTCGGGACTGTGCAGCAGATCGAATGCATTGCGGAATATATAGTATCCGGTGCCTGCGTATGCAGCGGCACCTGCAGCCGCAGTCACAGCGGCAGCTTTCAGTAATCTGTGTTTCTTTTCTGCCATATCAATTCTCCTTGTAAATGGATACGAATTACTTTAGAAAATTATAGCATGAAATTTATTTCTTCAGAACATTCAAACGATCAATAATCACCTGATACTGCTTCTGGTAGGCATCCAGTTTTCTGCGTTCATCCGCAACCTTTGCCTCCGGAGCGTTCTTGAGGAATCCCGGATTGCCGAGAATGCCGTTGGATCTCTTGATTTCAGATTCAAGACGTTCTTTCTCCGCATTCAGCTTCTTCATTTCCTCTTCCGGATTGCTGAGCTCGCTGCCCGGGATATAGAGGCTTCCGCTGTAGATCGTCTCAACAGTCAGGTCGCCTTCCAGGCTGTCCTTCCATTCTGCCTTTGCCATCTTCGCAAGGATCGCGCTGAGACCTGCGTCAACCGGAATGATGTTTCCGTTGAGGTCCTTTAACATGACATGGATCGGAGCGGACGGCTTGAGGTCGTTCGCGTTCTTGACTTCACGGATCTTCTGGATTGCGCTGATGATGCGCTCCATGGATTCAAGGTCGCTCTCCGGCAGATCGCTGATTGCCTTCGGCCATGTCTCGAGGTTGATGCTCTCCTGTGCATGCGGCAGTGTCAGATAGATCTGTTCTGTCACAAACGGCATGAACGGATGGAGAAGTCTTACGATCTCGTTCAGGCAGACGTACAGTGTGGACTGTGTTGCCTTTCTCGCCTTTTCATCATCACTGTTCAGTGAGGACTTGGACATTTCCACATACCAGCTGCAGAAGTCATCCCAGACGAAGGAATACAGCTCGTTGCCGACAAGCGCGAACTCGTATTTCTCCATGTTTTCCGTCACGTGCTCAACAGTTCTGTTCAGCTTGTTCAGGATCCATGCGTCATAGATGCTGAGGCTGCTCAGGTCGCAGTCTTTCTCGCTGAAGCCTTCCGGCAGATTCATGATGACGAATCTGGATGCGTTCCAGATCTTGTTGATGAAGTTCCAGGAAGCTTCCACCTTTTCCGGAATGTATCTCATATCCTGACCAGGTGTGCTGTTTGTTGTCAGGAAGAAACGCAGCGCGTCAACGCCGTATTCATCAATGACCTGCATCGGGTCGATACCGTTGCCGAGAGACTTGGACATCTTGCGGCCCTGGGCATCTCTGATCAGACCGTGGATCAGGACATCCTTGAACGGTCTGTTGTTTGTGAAGTGTCTGCTCTGGAATGCCATTCTCGCAACCCAGAAGAAGATGATGTCATATCCGGTAACCATCGTGCTTGTCGGATAGTATCTCTGATAGTCTTCCGTGTCTTCCGGCCAGCCGAGTGTCGCAAACGGCCAGAGAGCACTGGAGAACCATGTGTCGAGGACGTCTTCGTCCTGGATCCAGTTCTCGGGATCTTCCGGTTCGATTTCGGAGACAAGAACCTCACCTGTATCCTTGTGATACCATGCCGGGATTCTGTGACCCCACCAGAGCTGTCTGGAAATGCACCAATCGCG
>ONSK01000109.1 GCA_900320455.1 uncultured Erysipelotrichaceae bacterium
CCGCTTCGTTGAGGATCCGGAGAAAACGCGTGAAGAGCTTCTTGATCAGATCGATGAAGGCATCGTGATCTTCACTGCCCACGGCGTCAGTGACAGCGTCAGAGAAAAAGCGGAACGGAAAGGTCTGCGCACTGTGGACGCTTCCTGCCCGGATGTTCTGAGGACCCACGATCTTGTCAGAAGCCATGCCCGGAACAGAGATATCATCTTCATCGGGAAAAAGAACCATCCGGAATCCGAAGGAACCGTCTCGCTCAGTCCCCGGGTGCACCTGGTGACAGATCTCAGCGACATCACTTCCCTTCCTGATCTGAAAGCTCCCCTCATCATGACCCAGACGACTCTCAGCATTCATGACATCGGCACGATGATTGATGCCTGCCGGAAGAGATTTGCGGATGCGGAGGTGATGAGTGAAGTATGCAATGCGACACGCATGCGCCAGGAGGCAGTCATGTCGCTGAAGGATACCGACCTGCTTATTGTTGTCGGTGATCCCCGTTCCAACAACAGCCTGCAGCTGAAGCGGATCGGCCAGTCCTGCGGCATTCCCGAATGCCTGCTGATCGGCAGCGTCATGGATCTGAAAGAAGATATCCTGAAAAATAAAAACCGCATTGCCGTAACAAGCGGTTCTTCAACTCCCAATACGATTACTTCCCAGGTGATTGCCTTCCTGAAGAAATACGCGGAAGACGGTATCTTCGCACTGCCGGAAAGCATTGACAGCAGACTGCTGTGATCAGAACTGCAGTTCACTGATCTCTTCTTCTGTCAGTTCCCTGTATTCACCCGGCCGCAATGTCTCATCGAGACACAGATTCTTCATCCGTACTCTTCTGAGAGACACAACTTCATTGCCAAGCGCTTCAAACATCAGTTTGATTTCGTGATATTTGCCTTCTTTAATGATCAGCGAGCATTCCAGTTCGCTGATTTTATGATATACGGCAGGTCTGTATGACTCACCGCCGTAGGTGATGCCGCTTTCCAGTTTCTTCACATCGGCATCAGAGAGCGGACTGCGGTGGCCGACGACATATTCCTTTTCAACGTTGTTCTTCGGTGACAGCAGCTTGTGGGCAAGCTGGCCGTCATTTGTGATTAACAGAAGACCTGTTGTATCCCTGTCCAGTCTTCCGCAGGGAAACAGATCGCGGTATCCTTCACCGATCAGATCCATGACAACGGGAACATTCCCTTCTGTCGCCGTGATATAGCCTGCCGGCTTGTTCAGCATCAGATAGATGAACTTCCGGTAGAGCACAGGCTCATCAGATACACATACTTCATCATTGAATTCATCCACGGAAGTATCCGCTTTTCTGACGCATACGCCGTTGACGGTGACCTCACCGCTGCGGATCAGCTTCTTCACTTCATTCCTGGTTCCCAGTCCGCATTCTGCGAGCATTCTGTCGAGTCTCATGCGTGCTTTCCCGGGATGAAGCGTCCGATGATCGTGCTGAGCTTCTTATGGAATACAGCCTGCGGCAGACGCATCAGAGATGTTGTGAACAGATACGCGGCAATACCGCATACACCGAGCAGCGCCAGCTCCAGCAGAGACGTCAGACGTGAGCCTGTCATGGCATTGATACCGACAAACTTCAGGATTGCATAGGCGCCGTTCATGCACAGACATCCGAGGATCATCTTGCCCATGCGGACCAGGATCCTGCGGTATTTGACGTTGTATCTGTTCTGAATCTTGGACAGTGACAGGAAGATGATTGTCAGCGAGCAGAGCACGCTGGATGTGATCGCTCCGGTATATCCCTGCAGACGCATCAGCGGGAAGAATGTCACAGCCTTGACGACAAAGCCGACGATCAGATAGATGATGCTCTCACGGCGGAAGCGCAGTGTCAGCATCATTGAGGAAATAATCGGCGTCACGGTTGTCACAAGACCAAGCAGCGCTGACCACTGCAGACAGACGGTACCGTATTCAAGTTCCTCAGCGCCGTACATGATGAAATAGATTGGTCCGGCAAGCACGCACATCGAGAAGCATACCGGAAGCGCGATATACAGCACGGTATCCAGGCAGTCCTCAATACTGCGGTTGAGACCCTTCCAGTCCCTGTTTTCCAGGGATACGGTCATATAAGGCACAACACCGGCAGAGAAGCCGATGGCCAGCACCTGCGGAATGGAAGTCAGCTTGTCACAGTTCAGCTGGATGATACTCAGAATGATCTTGGCATCCTGGATATTCGTTCCCATCGAAGTCATCGTACTGACAAAGAAGTTTGTATTGATCAGACGCTGGCTGTTTCCGAAGATGGAAACCAGCAGATACGGAATTGAGAATGTGATGAATTCCCGCAGAATATCACGTCCTGAGACGGCTTTTGACGTCTGTATTTTCGCGGCACGCAGTACCGGCTTGAACTTCTTCCTGTCAAAGTACATGAAATAAAGAATTGCCAGCACGGTACCTACAGATGTTCCAAGCACTGCGGCATAGATGCCGAATACCGGAGCCATCTTGAATACATAGACAAGCACCCAGCCGAAGAACAGCAGGAAGACGACTCTTGCGAACTGCTCAATGACCTGGGAGTCAGCATACATCTTCAGCTCCTTCATTCCCTGATAGTAGCCGCGGTAGCTGTACAGAAGCGGTACCAGGAAAAGTGCGAAGGCAAGAATGACAAACGTGTTCTGCATGATCCGGATATCTTCCGCAGAAGCATTTCCGGTCAGTGCCTGTCTTGAAAGGAAGCCCGAACAAAGCATGAACAGCAGCGCCATCACAAAGCCTGACACCATCAGAATGACAGTGGACAGCCTTCTGACAAGAACTGCCGTGCGGTAGTCTTCCTTGTTAATGTATTTGGCGATCATCGCCGCAACGGCGAACGGTATGCCGGCTGAGCATACCTGCAGAAGGATCGTGTAATAGTCATAGGCAACTGAATAATAGGTCATGTTTGCCTGACCGACGATCGATCTGAACGGCACAATATAGAAAAGACCGATCAGCTTGGACAGGAACACTCCTGCCGAGCTGGTCAGCGATCCTCTGATAAATGACTGTTTGACAGCACTCTTTTTCTCTTCACTCATTCACAGTCCCCTCTTCAGGTGCAGGTACTTCCTCACCGGTTTCCGCCGGAATCCGGAATTCCAGGAATTCCCTGGTTGTATTCTTCGCGGTTCTGTCCTTCCATTCCACCAGCATTCTGATTTTCACGGAAGCTTCACTGCTCTCTCCGCTCAGGGCAATCCCCTTCACGAATCCCTTGTCGATGTTTACCTGATTGGGAATCATTGAAACAGGGTCATCCAGGATTCCCATCGAAGGCATCATCTTCTTCGCAGCCGCAAACGGTTCCTCGTTTTCAACAGCCAGCACGGCACACTGATACATGGCGTGCTGAGGCTCATCGATTACGATGTAATACCGGTGCGTTCCGTCAGGAAGGTCGGTCATTTCCGTACTGTAATGGAAATGAGTGCTCTGAGATACATATTTCACATTGTCTTCCACTGCATGATAATACGTTTCATACGCATTCATTCTGGGATCTTCGGTTTTTTTCGCGCTGCATCCAAGCATTGACATCATGCAGATCAGAAAGGCACAAATCGTTTTCTTCATAGTTTACCTCTTAGCGATTATACACCATAAAGGCATGTTTCGAACAGAATCCTGCGACAGAAAAGACAGTGCTTTCACACTGTCTGAATCTGATCAGAAAAGACCGATATACTGTTTCTTCTTGCCCTTGCGGATAATGAATACCTTTCCGTCAATTCCGAGATCCCTGTTGATGATCTCGTTTTCATCGGAATGGCGCTCATTGTTAATGCTGATGGCGCCGGCTCCCAGCATCTCTCTTGCCTCGCGGCGGGATGAGCAGATCTTCGCGCCTGTGAGCAGATCAATCAGGGTTGTGCCTTCCTCGACTTTGATATTCGGCACCTGCTTAGCGCACTGCATGATATCCTCAGCGCTGAGACCGCTCAGATCGCCGCCGAACAGCGCTTCCGAGATCTGCACTGCCTTCTTGTATTCCTCTTCGCCGTGCAGTCCTGTAATGATATCCTTTGCCAGTGCCTTGTGAGCGATTCTCAGATGCGGCGCTTCATTGTGCTGCTTCTCGATTTCCATGATTTCCTCAGGTGTCAGGAATGTCAGCTTCTTGAGGTAATCGATGATCATGGAGTCTTCCAGGTTGATCAGGTACTGATACATCTCATAGGAGCTTGTCTTGTTCTTGTCGAGCCACAGGGCGTTGCCTTCGGTCTTGCCGAACTTCTTGCCGGTGGAGTCTGTGA
The DNA here is from genome assembly GCA_900320455.1 of uncultured Erysipelotrichaceae bacterium. GTDB lineage: Bacteria > Bacillota_I > Bacilli_A > Erysipelotrichales > Erysipelotrichaceae > Bulleidia. The sequence continues at coordinate 4,291 of ONSK01000109.1, forward strand.
CAAGAGGCATGACCATTCCGTACGCTGTCTTATCCAGCTTCTTGCGGATCAGCTCAATGCCGCTGGTGATGTTGCCCCACTGGTCGCTGCCGGCAACCTGCAGAGTGCAGTTGCGGTTCTCATACAGCCACAGGAAGTCAAGCGCCTGCAGGATCATGTAGCTCAATTCAGCGAATGTGATGCCGCTTTCCATTCTGGACTTGACCTTGTCCTTGGCAAGCATGTAATTGACGTTGAAGTACTTGCCGTAGTCACGCAGGAAGTCAATGACATTGATATCCTTTGTCCAGTCATAGTTGTTGACGACTTCGAAACCGAAGATGTCCTCTGCCTGTTTCTTCAGGCCTTCGATGTTTTTCGCAACTTCCTCGTAAGTGATCATCGGACGCTCAGCATCCGGTTTCGGATCACCGATGAGACCTGTCGCACCGCCCACCAGAAGCAGCGGATGATGTCCGTGCTGGGCAAGTCTTTTGGAAATCAGGAATGAGGAATAGTGACCGATATGCATGGAATCAGCTGTCGGGTCGGTTCCAATATAGAATGTCAGTCCTCCTTCATTCAGCTTGTCGATCAGTTCGGGACTGGAAATATCCTGTACCAGTCCGCGCCATACGAGTTCTTCATAAAATGTCATGCTCATGTTATCTTTTTCTCCCCGGACGCATATATAAAAGGCGTCCTCTCATCTAAGGACGCCTCAGCGCGGTACCACCTTAGTTTATACAGATACACTGTATACGCTCAACCATGTCCTTAACGCGGACGATACGTCCTGCCTTTTCAGCAGGAAGCTCCCAGGTGTAATCACCGTCTCATTTCCGATCCCTTTCACCGGCCGGGACGTCTCTTGTACGGTCATTTGACAGCGACATGTCCTGTTCACAGCTAAATAGGATTCTATCATGAATCGGTTGATTGTCAATCTCTGGTTGTCTGTCTCGGTGTGAACAGATAGCTGAGCTCGATCACCTTGTCAGTCTCTTCCTCATTCTGCAGCATCTTTGTCATGACACGCATGGACACAGCGCCGAGATCATAGGAAGGAATCGAGAAACTGGAGATCTGCGGACGCATCATGGAGTTGTATTTTGTATCAATGACACATGCGACTTCCATGTCTTCCGGAATGGAGATTCCGTTCTCTCTTGCGGCGTTGATGATTGCCATGGCCTGTGAGTCACGGTTGCCGATCATCAGCTGGTATCTGTGCTTCTTCAGCCATCTGGAGAGGAATGCGTAGCTGGTTCTTGTATCCGCCGGGATTTCAAGATATCCGTTGAACTTCAGGCCTCTTGCGGCGAATGCTTCTTCCGCACCGCGGACCATCTGACGGCAGGCGTACTGGTTCTTGCGGTCTTCGATGATGGCAATCTCTGTCTTGCCTTCTTCCAGGTATTTCGCTGTCAGTTCAAAGATCGCCTTCTGCACGTCAACGTAGACACTGCAGATTCTTTCACCGCTGATCTTCTGACCGATCACAACGATCGGAATGTTATATCTGGACAGCGCATCCAGCTCAGGAAGCGCCTGCTTATCGGAATACAGAACAACGCCGTCCACATGCGACTTGATGATCTCTTCAAATACGCTGTTGAGATCGCTGATGCCGGCTGTGATCGTATGCAGCATGATGTTGTAGTTGTAGATCTTCGCAACATCGATGATGCCGTTGATGATCTGTCCGGTATATGTGAAGCTCGCTTCCGGAACGACCATCGCGATGGTTGTCGTCTTCTGCAGGGCAAGTCCCTGGGCAATTGCGTTCGGCTTGTAGCCAAGCTTGTCAACGGCAGCCTGAACACGGTCTCTTGTAGGACCTTTTACGACGTTGGATCCGTTGATGACCCTTGATACGGTTGCCAGTGAAACACCGGCTTCCTTGGCAACATCATAAATAGTAACTCGTTTCATAGGGTCCCTCCGTTATTCTTCTTCTTTGGCGGAAGAAACAGTTTCTTCTGCTGTTTCCTCAGCTTTTTCCAATGCCTCCGCTGCATTTTTTTCTGCTTCATCCACTGCCTGTTCAACAGCGTCCTCAACTGTTTCCTCAGGAGCGCTGTCTTTCTTGAAAATGCCTGTGACAGCACTGACGACACCGTTCAGCGCATCAGCTGCTGCAGTGCGGAATGATGCAATCTTGTTCTGCACTTCCGGTTTGTTGAACAATTCATCGGCTGTTTTGACCAGGTTCTTTGTGCCTTCAGTCACTTTTTCACCGGCATCCTTCAGGAAATCTGCGGCTTTCGCACCGGCTTCGCTTTCAGCAGCTTTGCCGACAGTCTCCTTGAAAGAACCCGCCAGGTGAGCAAATGCCGCGGATGTCTTCTCAGTCACTTCCTTCACCTTCGGATCAGAAGCGATATCACCGAGTTTTTCCTTCGCTGCAGCACCGGCATTCTTCAGTGCATCTCCGGCCTTTTCCGCAGCTTCTTTGATTCTCGGATCTTCCTTCAGTTCATCCAGCTTTCCCTTTGCGCCGTCAATTGCCTTGACCGCGTTTTCCTTGAGATAGCTGACAGTATCCTTCACCGCTTCCTCGGCGTCATCCGCCTTCTCAGCGATTTCTTCCTTCACGTCTTCGACAGATTCTTCGAATTCCTTCTTTTCCTCAGTGATGAACTCAGGAATCGTGAAAGCTTCTTCTTCCTCTTCTTCCTCAGCTTCTGCCTTCTCTTCTTCCACAGGTTCTGCCTTCTCTTCTTCCACAGGTTCTTCTTCCTTTTCGGAATCGTCGGCTTTTTCAGCAAGTTCCTGGATCTTCTTTTTCAGATCCGCAACTGTCTTTTCAATGGTATCGAGGGGTTCTTCGGAATCTTCAAAACTGATCTGGGATTTTTCTTCTGTCTCTTTGATTTCCTTGATTTCGTCAGACATTTTCACTTTCTCCTTCCTCTGCAGGTGTTTCCGCAGCGGCTGTCATCTTGTCCTGTACGATTGTCTTCAGACTGTCAATGTTCTCACTTGCGAAATCAGCGGCTTTGCCGAAAGCTTCCGCTGTCTTGTCATGTACCTTATCCAGGGAGTTGCTGTATTTCACAACAGTGTCCAGCGGTGCCTGAACCTTCGCGATGCTCTGATCAACAAGCTTGATTGTCGGATCAAGCGATTTGACAGTTGCTGTGATGCTTTCAATCAGTGTCCACAGCTTTTTCAGAAATATGCATAAAAAGATCAGCACCACTGCGCCGAGGATCGGCAGCAGCTGTGTTGATACGACCTGAAGATCTAATAATAACTGGTCCATAAAATGATTGTCTCCTTCTACATGATTACACAGGATAATTATAAAACATCCCTGCTCAGCGTTTCAAGGAGTTTCTGAAAATGTTTACATTTTATGTCTGGACATAGGCTGGGATTGTTTAAAAACCAAAAAACAGGCAGATGATATCCTGCCTGTACACTTTGCTTCAGCGGTTGCAGCGGCGGGTGGGAATCGCGAGGCCGATGATGATAATGCCAGCCAGCACGATCACCAGAAAACCCGGCGCATCAGGCATCATTCTGAATACCGTGCTCACGAGAAAAAAAAACTACCAGAAGAAACAGAAGTGATTTCAGTGATCCGTCCAGCTTCATTTCTGGGTTCTCCTTGTCATCATTAACAGAATATTGACCACATTTACAAAAAGACGGCACCCTTTTAACGGATGCCGTCAGAAACTGTATTACAGTCTTTTCTTGACCAGCTCGGCCAGACCGTAGATGTCCTTGCTGGACATGAACAGATAGACCGCCGGTTCTTCCTTTGCGAGAATATCCGCGCCGGTTTCATCTTCCGGGATCACGTGAGATCCGGGAATCATCTTCTGCAGATATGTGATATCAATATCCGTTCCATCCTGCTTGTCATCAATGCTTGTGAAATCGCAGAGATATACGGCATCAGCCTTCATCAGCTGTGTCTTGAACTCTTCCGCGAAGAACAGCACTCTCGATGCGCGGTGCGGCTTGAATACAGCCACAAGCTTCCTGTCAGGGAAACGCATCCTTGCGGTATCGATCGTCACACCGACTTCTGTCGGATGGTGCGCGTAGTCATCCACAAATGTGGATGTGCCGTGCTCTTCCACAACGAATCTGCGCTTGACGCCGCGGAAGGCGCTGAGTCCCTCCTCGATCGTTTCCGCCGGTACACCTTCAAGGATACCGATGCCGATGACAGCCAGGCTGTTCAGAAGCAGATGGTGTCCGACAAGCGGCAGTGAGAAGTGATAGAACAGTTCTCCATGATATACCGCGTCGAATTCCATGCCGTCCGCTCTCTGGATGACATTGACAGCGCGGAGATCATTGTTCTCCCCTTCGCCGTACCACATCACCTTGCAGGCGCAGTTCATCTTTCTGGCTTCCTCATCATCACCCCAGATCACCGCGGTGTTATGAATCTGCTTTGTGAATTCTTCATAGGCATGACGGTAGTCGTCTCTGTCTTTGAAATAATCCACATGGTCGATATCCACATTCGTGATGATCGCGTATTCGGGATGATAGGCAAGGAAATGCCTGCGGAATTCATCGGATTCCAGACAGAAATACTTCGTGTCCTTCTCCAGATGTCCGCTGCCGTCGCCGATCAGCCATCCGGTCTTGTCAAAGCGTGACATGACGGATGAGATCAGTCCGGTAGTCGTGGTTTTGCCATGGCTGCCGGCAATGCTGATCAGGCTGTACTGCTTCAGGAATTCACCGAGGAATTCATGGTATCTTGCGCATACGCATGTCGGATTGCTTCTGGCAGCGATAACTTCCGGGAAATCCTCCAGGAAGGCATTGCCGATAATGACATGCATGTTGTCTCTGATATTGGCAGGATCAAATTCAAGAATCGTGATGTTTCTTTCACGAAGTCCTTCTTCCGTGAAGAAGTGCTTTGCCAGATCACTGCCTGAAACGGTGTTGCCCAGGTCATGCAGCATGCATGCCAGGGATGCCATACCGGTTCCTTTGATGCCGATAAAGTAATACTCCATTGCTTATTCGCCGTCCTTGTTCTGATCAAGTGACGGTCTGTCAATCACGATTGTCTCATCGTTGAAGTCTTCATCATCATCCCAGAGGTTCAGATTCGGAAACAGTGTATCTGTCGCAGCTGTATCGGAAATGCTCTCCTGTTCCTCATCTCTTGTTCTGAGAATATCATCCAGCGAGAATTCAGGGATCTCATCTTCAGCAGCTTTCTTTTCCGGTGTGACCATCATCTCTTCCTGCTGATTGCTCTTCTCAACGGTCTTCTGGATGGATGAAGGAATATCTTCCTGATTCGTTCCGTACATCGGCGAAATGATCGGTGTGACATTCTTGTCAGTCTTCATCTTCTCCTGCTCGCTGATCTTGGAAGTCGTTGTCTTCAGAGCATTCATGTCCTTCTCATCCACGCCGAAGATCGGGCTGATCACAGGCTGGAACTGATATGCAGGACGGACAGACTTCGGTTCTGTCCTGGAAGGCTTTGTGACAGGCTTCGCAGCAGGTTTTTCCGGCTTCTTTGTCTCCTTCACATCATCCACAGTGATTCCGAGGGATGAAGCAGGCTTTTGTACAGGCTCGCTTTCCTGCGGGCGTGACAGAGATACCATCGGCTCACGGAATACAGATTCATTTTTAGGCTGCTGAGGGCGGGAAGGTTCAGCAACAGGAATAGACTGTGTAACGTCGATTCTCTGCATTGTTGTCTTCTTTTCTTCAAACACCGGGGCAGGTTCAGGTGCTGCGGCAGGAGCCGGTGCTGGTGCCGGAGCAGGAGCCGGTGCGGGAACAGGCTCAGGTACGGGTGCCGGTGCGGGTTTCGGCCTGACGGGTTCCGGGGCAGGTATTGTTTCTATTTCCCCAGTTTCTTCCTCGTCGTCTTCCTCTTCCTCAAATAATAGGTTCTGTAATTTCTTAAGCATAGAATCTCCCTTTCTTAAAAATACAAATCAATTTTATTCTATTTCATCTTTGTTGTTAAGAGTTATTGTATCACGGCATCTCTTCTTCCGCCATTCCGCTCTCTTCCGCTTCCGGTGCGGCATCATCCCCGGCGGGCTGATCTTCCGGCGATCCGGTGTCTCCGGCGGTGTTGGCATCGATGAACAGTTCCTCGATCATTCCGTTCTCCGGAGCGATATTTTCAAACAGCGTGACTGTTTCGCCGGTATAGGAAATGGCTTCTCTCGTGCTGTAGGTGCTGAGAATCTGATCCTCATCGATACTGACGGTTCTTGCGATCTTGAGCATTTCCCCGGCGATCAGGCCGATATCATTCTCGCCGCATACAGCCGCGAAGTCCATGAACTGTGTTCTCGCTCTCAGGATCACGCCCTCATCCAGCCTGGAGGCTGTGATGAGATAGCCGTATTCGGCACCGCTGTAGTCGATGTATGTACCTTCCTTGCGGACGATTTCCGCATCTGCTCTGAGCGAATCGGCTTCACTGCTTTCACTGCCGTAGTAGCGGCGGCTGATGACGGAGCCGACACGCAGATTCATAACGAACAGGTGACCTTCCTTCATGAATGTGTTGCTGGTGCGGGTGGCGCTGATGCGTCCGACGGACGGGTCGGTGTAATACCTGTAGCATTCCTTGATGAAAGACGGCTCCTGCAGCTCCGAGGTCAAAGCATCATTAAGATATCTGTCCAGCAGAATGTCAATGCTTCCGACGGAAGTATTGCAGCCGCAGAGCAGGAACAGAATCAGAATTGATAACAGCGTCTTTCTGTTCATGAGCCACCTCCAGAACTATTTTAGCACATCACTTTTCTTTATTGCAGACAGCAGTCAGAAGATAGATCGGCTGTCCCAGATCCATGAACCTGCGTTCATACTCTGTCACCGCGTCTTCCGGATGCTCTGTGCGGCGGAAATCCACGGAGAATTCCGTCAGGGTAAAGCCGTTGTTCAGAAAGTACAGAACGGAATCTTCAAACAGATCCTTGTTGTCGGTCTTCATGCGGATCCTGCCTCTGTCAGAGAGCAGTCTTGCATACATCTGCAGGAATTTATCTGAACTGAGTCTTCTTTTATGGGCGTGTTTCTTCGGCCAGGGATCGGAGAAGTTCAGATGGATCACGTCGATTTCCTTTTCGGCAAACCAGTTCTCCATATCCTCGGCCTGATTGACGATCATCCTCTTGTTGTGCAGATCAGCGTCTTCCGCCTCCACTGCCTTGCGGGCAGCGACCGCGGCTGCGCTTCTGTCCTTCTCAATGCCGACCCATGCCTCTTCCGGATACATGGCTGCCATCGTATTCAGATAATCGCCCTTGCCGGTGCCGATCTCCACATGGAGCACGTCGCCGCCAAGCAGATCACGCCACTTTCCCTTCATATCTGAAGGATCTTCATAAATATAATCCGCATGTTCGCTGAGCCATGGATCAGCCCATTTTTTCTTTCTCATCCTCATACGTTCACCTTCGAAAAAGAAGGGTTTTTCACCCTTCTTTCATCTTTGTTTTACTGTTCCTTTTTCTTGAAGACGCGGCGCTCGACATTGCTGGAATCATTGGACCTGCGGGTGTTGTTGCGCGGTCTGAATTCCTTCTTCTTCTCTTCATAGCCTTCCGGCTTTTCGAGCAGCTGCTTTGCGGAAACCTTGACCTTTCCGGCGTCATCAATGCTGATGACCTTGACGCGGATCGTGTCGCCTTCCTTCAGAACATCCTTGATATTCGGTGTTCTTTCCCAGGAGAGCTCGCTGACATGCAGGAGAGCATCTGTTCCCTGGAACAGGTTGACGAACGCGAAGGAGTCGCGGACTTCTGTAACAGTCGCATCATACACATCATCGATCTTCGCTTCACGGATCAGGTTGGAGATGATCTCCTTTGCCTTGCGGATGCTGTCGAGATCTGTATGGTAGATAATGCATCTTCCGTCATCCTCGATATCGATCTTGACGTCGTTGCATTCCTCGATGATCTTGTCGATCTGTTCGCCGCCCTTGCCGATAACAACGCGGATCTTGTCGACAGGAATCATCATCATTTCCATCTTCGGAGCCCACTTGGATACTTCCGGTCTCGGTTCGCTGATTGCTGTTTCCATGTTATCAAGGATTTCCATGCGTCCCTTGTGAGCCTGGGCAAGTGCTTCTCTCAGGATCTCCTGGGAGATACCTGTAACCTTGATATCCATCTGCAGAGCAGTGATACCCTTGCGTGTACCGGCAACCTTGAAGTCCATGTCGCCGTAGTGGTCTTCCATACCCTGGATATCCGTCAGGATGGAGTATGTGTCACCGACTGTGATCAGACCCATTGCGACACCCGCAACCATCGCCTTGATCGGAACACCGGCTGCCATCAGGGAC